>USJW01000013.1 GCA_900555045.1 uncultured Clostridium sp.
GACGTGTGCTCTTCCGATCTATAATCCAATACTATAATCCACATGGAGGCCGGAGGCTGTGGGAGGAGGAAAGAAGATGGAGAGAAAAAGAATCAGGGATTTTGGCATTGTGCCGGGCGTCATGAAAACCGGACCTAAAAATAAGATTACAGACGTGCCTGGCGTGCTGGTAGGCCATAAGACAGTGAGAAATGGGGACAACAGGACCGGCGTCACGGTCATTGTTCCGGGACCGGGAAATGTATTTGAACGCAAGTTCATCGCTGCGGGATATGTGCACAATGGGTTCGGCAAGACCTGCGGCCTGGTCCAGGTGGAGGAGCTGGGAACCCTGGAGACGCCCATTGCCCTGACCAATACCCTGAACGTGGGGCTGGCAGCCGACGCCCTGGTGGAGTATACCATCAGGCAGTGCGAAAAGGACCAGGTGGAGGTCACATCCGTAAGCCCGGTTGTGGGTGAGTGCAATGACTGCAGAATTAACCGTATCCAGCACAGGGCTGTGTCCATGGAGGATGTGATGGAGGCATTATCCGGTGCTGGTGAGGATTTTGAGGAGGGTGATGTGGGCGCAGGCACGGGAACTGTGTGCTACGGCCTGAAGGGGGGAATCGGCTCCGCCTCCAGAGTTATGAGAATCGGCGGGGTAAATTACACGCTGGGGGTTCTGGTGCAGTCCAATTTCGGGGCGACAGAGGACCTGGTCATAGACGGCATCCGGGCAGGCCAACGGATTCTGGAGGAAAAGGAAAGGCGCAGGAAGATGGCCACAGCAGAACAGGACCAGGGGTCCATCATGACCATTATCGCCACGGACCTGCCTGTCAGTGACCGTCAGCTAAAGCGCATCATCCGCCGGGCCGGTGTGGGCATTGCCAGGACAGGCGCCTACACCGGACACGGCAGCGGTGAGGTTATGATTGGGTTCACCACCGCAGGACGCCTGCAGGGAAAGGACAGCCCGGAAATCATGACAAGCACCTGTATCAGGGAGGATCTGATTAACGTGGCCTTCAAGGCAGCCGCGGAAGCTGTCAATGAAGCCATACTGAATTCCATGACAGCAGCCGGACGTACCGGGGGACTGGCAGGGGAGGTGTATTACAGCCTGTCGGAGTTCCTTCCGCAGATTCTTAAACATTAATGGCGAAGGGACATAAGCCCCTGCTCCGTTATCTCGCAGCCTCCCCTGGTGCGGTTGATGCGGATAAGTCCTTCTTCGGATAATTCTTTCAGCAGCCCCCGCAGGCGGCCGTCGCTTAATTCCACGCCGGCCTCTGCCAGGGCATTTTTTATGGATCCCCGGCCGATGCGGGGGGAGGCAGCTATGGCAGCCAGCACCCTGAGGCGGACCGGGCTGTGGTCCTGGTCGGACTTTCGCATCTGGTTCCTGATATAGGAGGGCAGCTGTGCCAGTATCAGGGGATGGGCAGCATAGTGGGAGAAGAAATAGCGGGTCAGGTTGTAAAGCTCCTGGACGTTGCCGGGGTAATCGTAGTCCATCATGAAGTCAAAGAGACTGGAGGACAGGATATCCCTGGCCATAAGGCTTTTGTTGTGGAACAGCTCCCGGAAGAACTGGTCCATGAGCAGAGGGATGTCCTCCCTGCGTTTCCTGAGGGGCAGGGTGTCGATGGAGGCCGCATTCAGAAGGAAAAACAGCTCTTCCCGGAAGGTGCCCTGCTTTACCATCCCGTACAGGTCCTGTCCGGACGTGGCGATGATGCGCACGTCAAAGGGGGAGAAGCGGGTTCCGAAGACATTTCCGGTCCGGTTGTCCTGAAGAATGTGAATCAGGAGTCCCTGAATCTCAGGAGACAGGTACTCGGCGCTGTCAATGAGCAGGGTTCCGTGGTTGGCCTCTTTGAACAGTCCTAACATCTGGGAGAGGGGATCGGAGACAGCTAGGGCTGCTCCTGACAGGCAGGAGGTACTGTCCGGATCGGATAATACGCCTGGGCCGGGAGCGCTGTCCGGGCCGGTGACTCCATTTGGGCCGAAGGCTCCGTTTATCCTTGCGGCCGCATTAAGCCCCATAGGCATATTCAGACAGACAAAGGGATGCTGCCTCCTGGAGGATGTCTTATGTATGGCTCTGGCCAGGAGTTTTTTCTGGGTTCCGCTCTCGCCCTGAATCAGCACGGGGAAGTCATAGAGAGAGAGCCTTCTGGCATATTCCAGGATACTCTTCATAGGCTCCGAGGCAGTGGTAAAGCTGGTGAACATGCTGTCCGCATATCTGGAGTCGAAGAATACAGGGTCAGGGGGAGGCGGGTAATCCCCGGTCCCGTCGGCCAGCACAGGACACGGCGTGCTGTTGAGCAGGTAAAGGGGTTCATGGTTGGGCAGCAGCAGTTCAAGGGAGCTGAGCAGGAGATGCTTTCCGCTGCGGTTCATCACCTTGTAATCCGCACTGTGACAGAAATCCATGCCTTTGCAGGGCTGGGGCAGAAACTGTGACAGATTCCGGCCCGTGGTGCCTGTCTCCGGCAGCTCCAGGTCCATGGAGAATCTGCGGTTGACCATATTGATTTCCCCGCGGACCGACAGAAGGCACAGGCCTATGGGAAGATTGCTGATAACGGTCTGGAGAAGCTGCCGGGAATAGATGTAGTCCTGGTAATAGGCGCTGGTCAGCTTGGCAATCTGCATGATGCTGTTCACATAGGATTTGGTAATCTGGTTGGACAGGCTGGCGGGAAGATGAAAGTACTCGCACAGCTCATTGACGGTGGAGATGTCGATGATGCGGTTGCCGATATCAATGACATTGGTGATATGGCTGGGAACCAGCTGGGGCTCGCCCACGGTGATGGCATAGTGGATGGACTCGTCGGCCTGGATGCATCCGGGATAAAAGGGCTCAAACCGGTACTGCACCACCCCCGCCTCCTTGAGCTGGTCCATGATGGTGACAATGGAGTCATAGGTATCATTTACTATGTAGACACGCTCACCGGGCGGTATGCGGATGATTTGGTCCAGACAGGCATGGTTGAAGGTCCTGGTACAGATAATCTGCATGACCTCCTTTGGGATGGATATGGGAAATTCTGACTGGACCAGGGGGCTGGAAAACAGGATGCACTGGTATCCCTTGATTTGCTCCGGCCGCTGGACCTGGTCCAGCCCAATTGTATCAAAGGCAATATGGGCTCCCAATATCTTGTGGAGATAGCTCTGGAATTCAAGGCGTATGCTGGAATTGATGCTGACGATGAGCACATGGTATTTTGGCTGGCTTCTGTCCATGGTTTCTCCTCCTGTACTGTATTAGGTTAATTATAACAAAAAGTTTGGGATATAACAACCTAATGACTTTAAATTTTAAATTGTAACGAATGCTTTACGGAAAAAAGAATGTTTTATTTGACAAGGCAGCACAGAAACGTGTAAAATTATTGTAAGCAAGGATGCTTACGAAATGAGCGTGAGAGCTGTAGGTTTCCAGGCTTTTTTTGTATCATCATAAAAAGGAGGATATTCTATGAAGAAAAGCGGAAAGAAGCTGTGCGCCCTGGCACTGGCTGCTGCCATGCTGGGATTGACGGCATGCGGTTCATCATCAGGCACTACTGATACGACCACGGCAGCTGCAGGCGGGGCGGCAGCTACAGAAGAAACGACAGCAGCGGCAGCTGTTGCGGAGGGAGAGTCTGTTTCACAGGAAACAGATATTATAGGAGCAGTCAATGTGGACTTTACCACACTGGATCCGTTAGATACCAGCGACACCCTCTCAGGAGGCGTTCAGCGTCTTATCATGGACGGATTGTTTGGGTTTGACGACGAAATGAAAATCATTCCCATGCTGGCAACGGAGTATACGGCCAATGACAGCGCCACGGAGTTCACCATCAAGCTGAGAGAGGGAATCACATTCTCTGACGGAACCCCATGGAACGCAGAGGCTGCCAAAGCCAACTTTGACCGTTGGGCGGACAAGTCCTTAGGACTTAAGAGAACCACATTGTTATGTAATATACTGGATACCACTACGGTTCAGGATGATTATACAATCGTAGTAAAACTGTCCTCACCCTTTGGCGCGTTCATTGAGACACTGGCCCATCCGGCCTGCGTGGTCATGAGCCCCAAGGTAATCGAGCAGGGCTCCACGGCATGCGCAGAGGCCCCCATCGGCACAGGACAGTATACATTTAAAGAGTGGATTCAGGGAGACCACCTTACGGTTGAGCTGAACAAGGACTGGTGGGGCTATGACGCTGACATCTGCGGCGGCACGGCTCTGGCTGACAAGGACGCCGGCTTCAAGAGCATCACCTTAAAGCCTGTACCTGAGTCCGCCACCAGGGTTGCCATGATTCAGTCCGGCGATGCCCAGCTTATCTGGCCTGTACCGGATGAAAACCTGGCAGGACTTAAATCCGATCCCAACGTGATCGTGGGACAGGACCAGGGCCTGGTAGTCCGTTACCTGATGATGAACAACCAGAAGAAACCATTCAATGACAAGAAAGTCCGTCAGGCTATCAACTATGCTATCAATAAAGAGGCATATGTGGCAGTTGTCAAGAATGGCAACTCTGAGCCGGGAACCTCTGTCATTGCTCCCAAGCTTCAGTACTACAAGGGAAATGATCCTTATCCATACGACATCGAGAAGGCAAAATCACTGCTTGCAGAGGCAGGCTATCCGGACGGCTTTAAGACAACCCTGATATTTGCCAACACTTCCGCCAACATGAAGCAGGGCGAGTTCTTAAAGCAGCAGCTTGCCGAGGTGGGTATTGATGTTGAGCTTATCAGCCTGGAGAGCGCAATTGTAAACGAGAAGGTCCAGGATACGGACGCTCCCGGCGCAGAGGCAGAAGTTGATATGTACATCATCGGCTGGTCATCCTCTACCGGCGACGCGGACTGGGGAATCCGTCCTCTGCTGGCAAAAGAGTCTGAGCCTCCTATGAGCTACAATATCTGCTATTTCGAGAACGAGGAATTAGACGGATATCTGAAGGACGGCCTGAACACAGCTGACCGTGATAAGAGAGCAGAAGCATATGCCAAGGCTCAGGACCTGATTTGGGAAGAGAGTCCTCTGGTATGTCTGGCAACTGACTTCAACTCCTGGGCAACTTCCAATAAGATGGTAAATGTAAAGATGTTCCCAGATAACTGCCTTAATATCAGAAATGGTAAGATGACGAAATAAAAGGCTTAAGGGTCTGGCGGAGGGGGATTCTCTGCCAGACCTTTTTAAGATAAAATACAGGGTGTATACCCAATAATGATATGAGAGGTGAGAGTTTATATGCTGAGATACATATGTAAAAGAGTTGTTGGAGTTATACCAACCCTGATTATCGTAGTTACGTTTGTATTCTTCTTTGTGCGCCTGATTCCCGGAGATCCGGCCAGGCAGGTGGCAGGACCGCAGGCAACCAAAGAGGACGTGGAACTGGTAAGGGAGCAGCTGGGCCTTAACAAGCCCCTTCCCCAGCAGTATATCAGCTACGTGACAGGACTTGTAAAGGGGGATTTGGGCACATCGCTGAGAACCAAGCGCCCGGTGCTGACTGAGGTCCAGGGCCGCTACATGAATACGGTGCAGCTCACCCTTTTAAGCCTGACCTGGAGCGTGATTGCAGGCGTCCTTATCGGCGTATGGTCAGGAAGGAACAGAAGCAAGTGGCAGGACTATACAGGAATGACCGTGGCTGTCTCAGGTATATCCATGCCCTCCTTCTGGATTGGGTTCATGCTTATCATGGTTTTTGCGGTCAAGTACAGGCTGCTGCCCACCACCGGGGCCGGCTCCTTCAAGAACCTGATTCTGCCGTCCATCACGCTGGGAGTCAGCATTGCGGCCATTATTGCCCGCTTTACCCGTTCCTCTGTCATCGAGGTGCTGAAGGAGGATTACGTGCGTACGGCCAGGGCCAAAGGCCTGCGGGAAAAGACGGTTATCTGGAAGCATGTGTTCCGTAACTGTATGATATCCGTGGTGACGGTTGTGGGACTTCAGTTCGGTTTTCTTCTGGGCGGTTCCGTTGTGACGGAAACTGTGTTCGCGTTTCCGGGACTTGGTTCCCTTCTGATTGAATCCGTAAACTACAGGGATTATCCCGCAATCCAGTCGCTGATTCTTATATTTTCCCTGCATTTCGTACTGATTAACCTGGTTGTGGACGTACTGTACGCAGTGCTGAATCCGGAAATCCAATTGAGCTAAAAGGGGGCGACAAAAGATGGCTAAGAATAAAGTGTTAACTGAAAAGACGGACATCAATACCCCGTTTTCAGAGTTTGTAAGAAAGTTTAAAAAACAGAAAACAGCCATGGTTGCCATGGTATTTCTGGTGTTTCTTGTGGTGCTGGCATTTATCAGCTATAAGATTGCCCCTTACGGCATCAATGAATATGATTACTCTGCCATTATGCAGCCGCCTACGGCCGCCCATCTTTTCGGCACCGATGAGTTCGGCAGGGATTTGTTTTCCAGGGTAATCTGCGGAACCAGGATTTCCCTCAGCGTGGGTCTGTTTGCAGTGACCGTGGGAATGCTTGTGGGAACCATTATGGGACTTTTGGCCGGATACTACGGCGGCATCGTTGATTCCATCATCATGCGTATCTGCGACGTGCTGCTGGCCTTCCCGGGACTTATCCTGGCTATTGCCATTGTGGCCATCCTGGGAAGCGGACTGTATAACGTGGTAATCGCGGTTGCGGTATTCAATATCCCCAAGTTTGCCCGTCTGGTGAGAGGCAATACACTGGAGACAAAGAACAGCGTGTTTGTACAGGCCGCCCGCAACATCGGAGCCGGCGACATGCGCATCCTGTTCAAGCATATCCTGCCCAGCGCCATTCCCAATATCATCGTACAGTACACCATGTCCATCGGAACCTCCATCATCACTGCTTCCAGCCTTAGCTTTTTAGGCATGGGCGCCCAGCCTCCCACACCTGAGTGGGGACTGCTTCTGAGCAATGGACGTAACTACATGCTGACAAGCTGGCATATCACCCTGTTTCCGGGTCTTGCAATCTTCTTTACCGTGCTCTGCTTCAATCTGCTGGGCGACGGCCTGAGAGACGCGCTGGATCCAAAACTGACTGATTAGGAGTGGGACTTATGGAGAATACGAATAATAATATTTTAGAGATTAAGAATCTGCACACCTACTTCTACACGGACAGCGGTGTGATTAAATCAGTAGATGGCGTGGATATTGAACTGAGAGAGGGCACAACCCTTGGAATCGTGGGAGAATCAGGCAGCGGCAAGAGCGTGACCGCCCTGTCCGTCATGGGACTTCTGATGGGAACCACAGGAAAGGTGGCGGAAGGGGAAATCCTGTTTGAAGGCCGCGATTTGACAAAGCTGGATGATGAGGAGCGCAGGAAGATGCGCGGGGAAAAGATTTCCATGATTTTCCAGGAACCAATGACCAGCCTGAACCCTGTCATGAAGATTGGGGACCAGATAACGGAATGTATCCTGATGCACAATAACATAAGCAAGCAGGAAGCCTGGGACAAGGCAGTGGAGATGCTGAAGCTGACAGGTGTTCCCAGGGTGGAGCGCATGATGAAGGAATATCCCTTCCAGCTCTCCGGCGGCCAGCGCCAGAGAGTCATGATAGCCATGGCGCTGGTGTGCAAGCCGAAAATCCTCATAGCGGATGAGCCTACCACGGCGCTGGACGTTACCATCCAGGCCCAGATTCTGGACTTGATGGAGAATCTGAAGCAGAAAACAGGAACCTCCATTCTGTTTATCACCCATGACCTTGGTGTGGTGGCAGAGGTTTGCGACGACGTGGTGGTCATGTACAGCGGCCGTGTGGTGGAGAAGGGCGACGTAAGGTCCATTTTTGCCAGTCCGTCCCATCCGTATACCAAGGGTCTTCTGGCATCTATTCCCAAGCTGGGAGAGTGCGCCGAGGAGCTGGAATCCATTCCGGGCAATGTCCCCAATCCAAAGTACATGCCCCAGGGATGTAAATTCGCTCCCAGATGTTCCTGCGCCTTTGATAAGTGCAGGGAGGAAGAACCCGGCTTCTACGACGTGGGAGAAGGCCATATGAGCCGCTGCTGGCTCTGTGAAAAGAAAGGCGGTGACGCGTGATGGCAGATATCCTGCTGAATGTTGAAGGTATGAAAGTGTATTATCCTGTGAAGGGGGATTTTGGCAAAGGGCGTGAATTCGTCAAGGCGGTAGACGGCGTTTCCTTCGAGGTGCGAAAGGGCGAGGTGTTCGGCATCGTAGGCGAGTCCGGCTGCGGCAAGTCCACGTTGGGAAGAGGAATCTGCAAGCTGGAGACTCCCACGGCAGGTAAGATCGTCCTGTCCGGGGAAGATATCTCCTCCTATGGCAGAAAGCAGATGCGCTCCGTGCGCAAAAAGGTGCAGATGGTGTTCCAGGACCCATATGCGTCCCTGAATCCCAGGATGTCAATATTTGACATCATCGCGGAGCCGTTAATCATACACGGTCTGACAAAGAGCAAGAAGGAACTGGAAGACCGCGTCATGGAGCTTCTGAGAAAGGTTGGACTGGATGATTACCATGCCAACCGTTATCCCCATGAATTTTCCGGCGGCCAGCGCCAGCGTATCGGAATCGCCAGGGCCCTGGCAGTTGAGCCGGAGCTGATCATAGCGGACGAGCCCGTGTCGGCCCTGGACGTGTCCATCCAGGCCCAGGTGTTAAACCTGCTGCACCAGCTTCAGAAGGAGTTTAACCTGACCTATATATTCGTGGCCCATGACCTGAGCGTGGTGGAGCACATCAGCGACCGGGTGGGCGTCATGTATCTGGGTAACTTTGTGGAGGTGGGGGACAAGCGCAAGCTGTACAGCAATCCCCTTCATCCTTACACCCAGGCCCTTCTGTCAGCCGTACCGGTACCGGATCCAACGGCAAAGAAGGACCGCATCATACTGGAGGGAAGCATCCCGTCGGCATTAAATCCGCCAAGCGGCTGCAAGTTCCACACCAGATGCCCCCGGTGCATGGACATTTGCAAGCAAAAGGCGCCGGAGCGCTACCAGGTATCCGACGACCATTATGTATACTGCCATCTCTATGATGACAAAATCAAGGAGAACAAGGGATGAAACTCTTTATCAGTGCAGATATAGAAGGGTGCGCAGGGGTGGCCCTGGCGTATGAGACTCATAAGAATGAAGCTGCATACGGGGAATTTGCAAAGCAGATGACAAAGGAAGTGGTGGCTGCCTGTGAGGCAGCCCATGAGGCGGGAGCCGACGAGATAGTGGTAAAGGACGGCCACGGGGACGCAACGAACATTGACCCTCTCTGCATGCCGGACTACGTGACCCTGATTCGGGGCAAAAGCGGTCACCCTTATAACATGATGTCCGGTCTGGATGATTCCTTTGACGGGGTCATGTACATAGGATACCATGCCCCGGCAGGAAATCCCGGATTTGCCATCAGCCACACCTCCACGGGCAACAGTCTGTATATCCGTTTAAACGGCAGCTGTATGAGCGAATTCATGCTGAACAGCTACACAGCTGCTTCACACAAGGTTCCGGTGCTGTTCCTGTCCGGGGACAGCACCATCTGCGGCCTGGCCAGGGAAATGGTGCCGGATATTACCACGGCCGTGACAAAGACCGGTCTGGGGGCATCCACTTACTGCAAGGCGCCGGGGCAGGTGGAGGAAACCATCCGCCAGGGAGTGAAGAAGGCGCTGGCCGGGAATCTCTCCCGGTGCAGAGTGGAGCTTCCGGAGACATTTACATATGAAGTGACCTATAAAGACTGGAAGAAGGCATACCAGATGTCCTTTTACCCGGGAATGAGGGCAGTGGACACATTTACCAACAGGCTGGAGACAGCCAGATGGATGGATGTGGTGACGGCCCATTGCTTTGTGGTATATTAGAGCGCGTTTGAATAAGGAGATAACAGCAATGGATATAGAGATGTTTGGAAAGATATCAGATGCATTTGGCCCCAGCGGGTTTGAGGAAGAGGTGGTGCGCACCGTGGCGGGTTACTGCGGTAAGTACCAGGTGGAAAATGACGCCATGAACAACCTGTATGTGCGTATGCCGGGCAGGGCCGGGGATAAACCGGTGGTGCAGCTGGACGCCCATCTGGACGAGTGCGGTTTTATGGTGCAGTGCATCCATGACAACGGCTGCCTGGGAATCCTTATGCTGGGGGGCTTTCACCTGACCAACCTACCCGCCCACACGGTCATCATAAAAACAAGGGCCGGCAGGAAAATCAGGGGCATCATCATGTCAAAGCCCGTGCATTTCATGAATGATAAGGAGAGGGCTTCCCTGGAGCTTTGCATTGAAAACCTGTATGTGGACATCGGCGCCACAAGCCGCAGGGAAGTGGAGGAGGACTTTGGCGTATCCATCGGAGATCCCATGGTCCCGGAGGTGTCCTTTTCCTATGATGAGGAACACGGCCTCTGCTTCGGCAAGGCATTTGACAACCGGGCCGGCTGCGCCTGCATCGTGGATACCATGGATAAGGTATATGACAGCAGGAATGAGCTGGCCGTGGATGTGGTGGGCGCTTTTGCGGCCCAGGAGGAAGTGGGAATGAGAGGGGCCACCGTAACCACCCAGGTGGTGAAGCCGGACCTGGCTATCCTGTTTGAGGGTTCCCCTTCGGATGACTTCTTCTTTTCCGCCACCCAGGCCCAGGGAAGAATGAAAAACGGCGTTCAGATCCGCCGCATGGACAAGAGCTATATATCCAATCCGGTGTTCATGGAATACGCCATGGAGCTGGCCGGCAAATTCGGTATCCGCTACCAGGAGGCGGTAAGGCGGGGAGGCAGCACCAATGCGGGCAGGATCAGCCTTATCGGAAAGGCGGTTCCGGTCCTTGTGCTGGGCGTGCCTTCCAGATACGTGCATTCCCATTATAATTTCTGTGCAAAGGATGACCTGGAGGCAGCTACGGAGCTGGCAGCCCAGGTAATCAAGGGGCTGGATGGAGAACGCATCCGCCATATCCTGCGCCAGGATATACTGTAGGGAGGTGGAGAAAATGGAACGTCCGGTTATCGGCATTATGGGAAATACATATATGACCCAGCCAGGCATGTTTGACAGCATGGAAAGGGCATATCAGAACAGCTATTATGTGGATGCGGTCATGAAAAACGGGGGTATCCCTGTGATTTTACCGGCATCTGCCGTTATGGAGCAGACAGAGGAAATCATGGGAATCTGCGACGGAATCCTGTTCCCCGGCGGGGAGGATATGACTCCTTCCTACTATGGGGAGGACCCGCATCCCGCTATCCAGGTATACAAGCCTGAAATTGACGAAGCCCTGATGAGGGCGGGCCGTTATGCCCTGGAGCACAAAAAGCCCATGCTGGGCATCTGCAAAGGAAACCAGCTGCTTAACGTGCTCATGGGTGGTTCCCTGTATCAGGACCTTTCCCTTAAGGGGCCTGACTGCATTAGGCACCTGCAGCTTGGAAGGCGGGATTACCTTACCCACCAGATACGGGTGGAGGAGGGAACCAGGCTGTCAAAACTTTTAGGCAGCGGCGTCTGCATGACTAATTCCATGCACCACCAGTCGGTGAAGGAGCTGGGAAAGGGGCTCAGGGCCTCGGCATATGCAAATGACGGGATCATAGAGGCCATCGAGGACCAGGAGGGGCTGATTGTAGGCGTACAGTGGCATCCCGAAAGTCTTCTGGAGTCAGCCCCGGCCATGAATCATCTGTTTTCGGATCTGTGCGGCAGGGCCTTGGAGAGAAAAGCAGGGAGTTTATAATTTCTATAGAAAACCATCACAGAATGCTCACAATTTATCGGTATGCTGGATAGAAGTGGAAGCTGCCCAAAGCGGCAGTCTGACTGAGACAGAATGCGGGGGTCCGTGTGATGACAAATGAGCAGTATTATGAATTGATAAAGCCCTACGAGGATGCCAGCCGGGTACTTAGTACCCGGCTGGAAATCCTCAACCACAGTCTTTACGGGGACAGGTCTGACGCCGGTCCCATCCATAATATCCAGGGCCGAATAAAGGAAAAGAAGAGCATGGAATCAAAACTGGTCCGGCTGGGATTTACGGCGGGAGTGACCAATGCAAGGAACCATCTGCAGGACATAGCGGGGCTGCGGATTATTTGTTACTTTGTGGAGGATATCTATAATCTGACGGCGGCGCTGAAAAAACAGTCGGACCTGGTGATAATCAAGGAAAAGGATTATATCCGCAATGCCAAGCCCAACGGATACAGGAGCTATCACATTGTGCTGGGCATACCGGTGTATTTTCTGGACACCATGGAATATTTTCCGGTGGAGGTGCAGCTTCGGACCATGGCCATGGATTTCTGGGCCAGCATGGAACACCGGGTATGCTATAAGAAACAACCCAGAAACCGGGAGCGGCTGGAACAGGATTTCTGCCGCTATGCCAGGATACTGGAGGAGATTGAAGGGGAATTTGAGACACATAATGAGAGGAGAGGGTCAGATGGAGGTTAAGCAGGAAGAGACAAGAAGGACAGAGGGGAAGCGGGTTGAGGGAAAAACCATATTCGCCATGTCCTCCTCAGCTGTTCCGGTATGCAGGGCGGGCAGCTATGAGACAGTCACCTTTGTCACAAAGGATTGCTTTGACAATCAGTTCACAGAGGAGGGAGACGTCCTGGACAGCCTGAACTGGGACTGCATCAATCCTGCCACCGGGCCGGTCTATGTGGAAGGCGCCATGCCCGGGGATGTGCTGAAGGTAAAGATTGAAGATATCCGGGTGGCATCCTGGGGCACCATGGCCGCCATACCTGACAACGGGGTCCTGGGGGACTGCGTATCCCGGGGAACGGTGAAGCGGATTCCCGTCAGGGACGGCGTGGCCTGGTTTAACCAGGACATCGGCATACCATGTGCTCCCATGATTGGAGTGATTGGCGTGGCTCCAGAGAAAGGGGAGATTCCCTGCGGGGAGCCGGGGAGCCATGGAGGAAACATGGACAACACCAAAATAAAGGCCGGCGCCACCCTGTACCTGCCGGTGTTCCATGAGGGAGCTCTTCTGGCCATGGGAGATGTCCACGCCTGCATGGGGGATGGGGAAATCATGGTGACCGGGCTGGAGATTCCGGCAGAGGTGACCGTGACCCTGGAGGTTTTAAAGGGCATTTCCATAGATAATCCCATGCTGGAGGACGGCGAAGCCTGCTATACCATTGCGTCCCATGAGAACGTGGAGACTGCCGTATATACGGCGGTTAAGGCCATGACGGATATTCTCATGAGGGAACTGGGCATGAGCCTGGAGGATGCCGGTATGCTTCTCTCCGCCATGGGCAATCTCCAGTTCTGCCAGGTGGTGGATCCAAAACGTACGGTACGTATGGAGATGAAAAAGACAGTGCTTAAGAAGTTATTTTAATATTGGCCGCACATACCGGCCTTTAATATCGGTCTTTGATTTGAGCTGCCAAGAGGTCCGGGCGTTTTCTGCCCGGGCCCTTTTGCAGCGCTGAATTCCTGCCTTCTGCTCCGTCGGGTGTATGAAGAACGTGCAATTGCAGATACTACCTGATGTATTTATGGAAAGAGCAGAGCAATTCATTTATATATGGAAGGATGGAACAGGATGCTGAAAATATGGATATGCGGGGCTGGAGGACGGGTTGGCAGGAAGATGACAGATATTCTGGCGTCCAGGCCGGTGGAGCTGCTTTTGACGGATGCGGATTCGGTGGATATCACGGATTCGGAGGCTGTGATGGAATACGCCCATATCAACCGGCCCCATTATATTGTAAACTGCGCAGGGCTCACCGATGCGGCTGCCTGCGAGGACTGTCCGGAGGAGGCATACCGGGTAAATGCCCTGGGGGCCAGGAATCTGAGCGTTGCCGCCAGAATGGGTAAGTCCAGGCTGGTCCAGATGTCCACAGACGATGTGTTTGACGGCAGGAGCCTGGTTCCTTACACGGAATTTGACCCGGTCTCACCTAGGACTGTGTACGGCAAGTCCAAGATGGCAGGAGAAAATTTTGTAAGGGAGTTCTGCAACCGCCATATTATTGTGCGCAGTTCCTGGATATTCGGGGACGGCAGCCCTTACCTGGAGCGTATTCTGGAGATGGCGGGCCAGGGTAAGACCATCAGGGCCGCCTCAGACCAGATGGCATCTCCCACAGGGGCTGACGGACTGGCCGCCAAGGTCATAGAGCTGATGGAGCACGGTGAGGACGGATTGTACCATGTAACGGGCCAGGGCTGCTGCAGCCGGTATGAGCTGGCAAAGGAGGCTGTCAGGCTGGCGGGCTATCAGGTCCCGGTGGAACCTGTGAATGCCTCTGAGGACACCTTAAGCTCCATGAGGCCTTCCTACAGCGTGCTGGACAATATGATGCTGCGCATATCTAATATGCGTCTCCTGCCCCATTGGAAGGTGATGCTGGAGGAATACATGAAGGAGCGGCGGGCAGGAAGCCGCAGGCGGGCTGAGGGAAAGGACGGTATCGGCTATGGAAAATAGGAAACGGCCGGGGCTTACCACCGCTATCTTTATCGGGCTTGCGCTGGGGGCCGCTGCGGGCATCCTTCTTCATTATGCTGTTCCTGAGGGAGATATCCGGGATAAACTGCTGATAGACGGTTTATTTTATCTGATTGGAAATGGATTTCTGAGGCTGATGCAGATGTTAGTGGTACCTTTGGTATTCTGTTCCCTGGTGTGCGGCAGTATGTCCATGGGGGATACAAAAAAACTTGGGAAAATAGGCATAAAGACGCTGGGCTTTTATCTGGCAACCACTGCACTGGCCATCACCGCAGCCATACTGACTGCCCATGTCATTAACCCGGGGGCAGGACTGGACCTTTCTTCCTTAGAGACAGCCCAGGTTGAAATCGGTGAGAAGGAGGGACTGGCAGACACGCTTCTGGCCATCATTCCGGTGAATCCGGTGAGGGCGCTGGCAGACGGGGATATGCTGTCCATCATTCTCTTTGCGCTGATTGTGGGAATCATTCTGGCCGGCCTGGGGGAAGCGGTTCAGACCGTGGGGAATTTATTCAGCCAGTTTAATGATGTGATGATGCAGATGACGGTTATGGTCATGAAGCTGGCTCCTTACGGCGTGTTCTGCCTGACAGCCAGAACATTTTCCGGCATTGGTTTTGACGCGTTCCTGCCCCTTCTTAAGTATATGGCAGGAGTTATGACCGCGCTGGCCATACAGGGGCTGGTGGTCTACATGGCTATACTTAAGGGTTTTACAGGGCTGAGCCCTGTCAGGTTCCTGAAAAAATTCCTGCCTGTGATGGGCTTTGCATTTTCCACCGCAACCTCCAATGCCACCATTCCCATGTCCATTGATACCCTGCACAGGAAGATGGGGGTGTCCCGGCGCATTTCTTCCTTTACCATACCCCTGGGGGCCACGATCAACATGGACGGCACAGCCATTATGCAGGGCGTGGCTGTGGTGTTCGCGTCCCAGGCATTTGGAATCCGCCTGTCCGTAGCAGATTATCTGACCGTGATACTGACTGCCACCCTGGCTTCCGTGGGAACAGCCGGTGTGCCGGGGGTGGGGCTGATTACCCTTTCCATGGTATTTGCCTCAGTGGGCCTGCCTGTGGAGGCCATAGCCCTGATTATGGGAATTGACCGTATATTGGATATGAGCAGGACGGCTGTCAATATTACCGGGGATGCAGTGTGCACCACTGTGGTGGCATTTCAGGACGGCGCAGTGGATAAGGCCGTGTTTGATGATGCAGAAGCGGGGCGGGATGGATGACAGGCAGAGAATGACAAGCGGCGGATGACAAGTAACGGATAACGCTGAGAAACTTCTTGACGTACTTCCCTCTGGATTTTATACTTGTACTATATTTAGTGATTGATGCCGGAGCCTGTTTGGAAATTTAATCCTGCTGTCTGCCCTGAGGAATCCGCCGGAGGGACGCGCAGCCGAAGAAATGCGATTTTCAACCCCGGTCTGGCGTGCAGGAGGGGAATATGAATATATTGGGATTTGAGATTAAGAGCAAGGAGGAGCGGGAGCAGGAGGAGAGGGAATATCTGCACCGCATTTTTCCGGGAGGAACAGCCCAGAAGGCGGCTGTGGAGCAGCAGCTTAAGGAAAGGCTCCCAAGGGAAGATAAAAAGGCAGTTATGCTTTACTATATTCTGGTGAAGGATGCCATGACGGCTGGTAATGGCATGAGCTTTGAGGAGGCTGTGGAGAAGGTGTCTAAAAAGCAGCGGATTCTTAAGCTGACGCCGGTGATGCTGGAAAAAGTGAGAGAGGTGATGGAGGACAATCAGTAATGGTTGTCCTTTTTGTTTCCGCGAAAAACAAAAAACCCCGCAAGGCTTACACCTGCGAGGTTTTCTTCATGCGCCAGAGAAGATTCGAACTCCCGACACTACGGTCCGTAGCCGTATGCTCTATCCAGCTGAGCTACTGACGCATACGCTGTTCTTCAACAGCAAAAATAATTATATCCATATAATCAAAAAAAGTCAAGCGTTTTCCGGAAAAAAATTAAAAAATTTTCAAACCCCGGAAAACACCCCCTTTTTCCCCTACAGAATAAACATCCGCACGGTCATCATCTCGTCCACGGAGTCCGCTGTGTAGGCCACCGTGTAGTCGTCCAACAGCTTTGCTCCGGGATAGTAGGACGCCCGCAGCGCCCGGTAGTGGTCCTTAAAGTTGATCTCCAGCGTCAGCTGCTCCGGCACCTCCATCCGGCAGCGGTGGCGGTTTAGAAGTCCGTCCCTGGCGCCCTGCCGAATTCGCTCGCAGGCGAGCGCGCTGGGGAGATTGATGGTCGCGCGGCCGAAGCCCTCCTTCACGGGCACGGCCGTGATCTCCGGCGCGTACTCCCGCGCGTGGCCGCACAGCAGCTTGTCGCCGGACACCATCACGGCGGGCACGCCCCGGGAGGCGCCCACGTAGGCGTGCAGCAGAAACTCGGAGGCCAGCCGCCCATTTATTTTCACGTAATTGTTTCCGCGGTTCATGGTGTGGCTTAGAGGGCTTCCGGCCAAGCCCGCCGGGGAGTGGTAGCCCACGAACATGACCGCGTCGAAGGAGCCGTCCAGCCCCGTCACCATGGAGTCCGGGGTGAAGCTCCAGTCGAAGATGACTCTCGATTCAGGCGGGAACAGGGACAGATCCATGTTCCGCCCGCTGTCGTGTGCGTCCTTGACGTAGATCTCCGTGGCCCCCGCGTCGATGGCGCCCTGGCAGGCGGCGACGGCCTCCATCGTCATCTGCCTCGCGGCGGCCCGGTGCTCGATATCCCCCAGATTGGTCGCCTCCCAGGAGGAGATTCCGGCGGTCCCCTCGATATCCACACTGATGTAAACCTTCATGCTTTTCATTCTCCTTCTCGCGCCATAGGCAATAATTACCTCATATTATAAGGTAAAAAGCGGAAAAATCAATGGTTTGTATTGACTTTTAAACATGATATAGGTATAATTTTTCACATCGGTATAGAGTGAAAGTCAATGTTGAAGCGATGCTGCTGAAGATAGTAGGCGGACATCGCTCTTTTTACAATCCAACGGAGAGGCAGTGATCAATTCTTATGTTTAAGTACATCTTAAAGCGCCTTGGGGCCGGCGTCATTTCCCTGTTTGTGCTGGTGACCATCACATTTTTCCTGATGCATGCGATACCCGGAGGGCCCTTCAGCCCCTCGGACGAGCGGAACGTGCCGCCGCAGATCCTGGAGAGGATTGCGGATCAGTACGGCCTAAATGAGCCGATGCACGTCCAGTACGTGAAATACATAAAGAATCTGCTGCACGGCGACATGGGGACCTCCTTCAAGAAGCGGGACACAACGGTGAACGAGCTGATCGCAAACGGCTTCCCGGTGTCCGCCCGGGTGGGCGCCTGGGGCGTGGCCCTGGCGTTGGCCATGGGGATCCCGCTGGGCATGGTGGCGGCGGTGAAGCGCGGCAAGCTGCCGGACGGAATCGCCATGGTGTTCGCCACCATCGGCGTCTCGGTGCCCAGCTTTGTGGTCTGCGTGCTGCTCATGTACCTGTTCTGCGAGAAATGGAGAATTTTTCCATCTTTCGGCCTGGACTCCTGGAAGCACTACGTGCTGCCGGTGTTCTGCATGGCCTTCTCCCAGATCGCGTACATAACCAGGCTCATGCGGTCCAGCATGCTGGAGTCCATGCGCCAGGACTACATCCGCACCGAGCGCTCCAAGGGCGTGCCGGAGTTCCAGGTGATCGGAAAGTATGCGCTGAAGAATTCCGTGCTGCCGGTGGTGACCTACGTGGGCCCCATGGTGGCGGCGCTGCTGACGGGAACCTTTATCATTGAGAAGCTGTTCTCCATCCCCGGGCTGGGCCGCTATTTCGTGTCCGCCATCAATGACCGGGATTACTCGGTGACGCTGGGGCTGACCGTATTTGTGGGCGCGATGATCATTGTGTGCAATCTGATTGTGGATATCCTGTACGCGGTGATCGACCCGAGAGTAAAAATTACGAAGTAGGTGACAGAATGGAAGAGATGTTAAGACAAGGCGGATTTGCCATGGACGATGAGATTCCGGCGGAGCTTCTGCGGGACTTGACCGAGGCAGAGCGGGACCCCGATGAGATCGACCGGCCCAGCGTCTCCTACTGGCAGATGTGTATCATGCGCCTTCGAAAAGATAAACTGGCCATGTTCGGCTTTGCGGTGATCATCATCATGACCCTGCTTGCGATCATCGTGCCCATGGTGTCCCCGTACACCTACGACCAGACGGACTTTGCCCACATGCTGGAGTGGCCCAGCAGGGCCCACTTATTCGGCACGGACAAGATGGGCCGCGACATTTTCGTCCGGACCATGTACGGCGCGCGCATCAGCTTAACCATCGGCTTTACCGCCGCGGCCATCAACATGGTGATCGGCGTGTTCTACGGCGGAATCGCGGGCTACGTGGGCGGCCGGACCGACATGATCATGATGCGCCTGGTGGATATCTTAAGCGGAATCCCCAGCCTGCTGTACCTGATTCTGATCATGATGTTTCTGGGAAATAATATAAAGAGCATTCTGATCGCCATGTGCCTGACCTTCTGGATTACTACGGCCCGCATGGTCCGGGGACAGATCCTCACCCTGAGGGAGCAGGACTTTGCGCTGGCGGCCAAGGTCTGCGGCCAGACCCGGTGGCAGATTCTGGTCCACCACCTGATCCCCAACAGCATGGGGTCCATCATCGTGACCGTGACCTTTTTGATCCCCCAGGCCATCTTCCAGGAGGCGTTCCTAAGCTTTCTCGGAATCGGCATCCAGGTGCCCAAGGCCAGCTGGGGAACCCTGGCCAACGACGCCATCGAGTACCTGTTTTCCTACCCGTACCAGATGCTGTTCCCGGCCTTCGCCATCAGCATCACCATCTTCGCCTTAAACTTTATCGGCGACGGTCTCAGGGACGCGCTGGATCCCAGGTTAAAGAAATAGAACAGAGGAATAGCCCATGAATGAGAAACTTCTGGAAGTAAAAAATTTACATACATCCTTCACAACCGACGCTGGCACTGTCCAGGCGGTGCGCGGCGTGTCCTTCTACGTGGATAAGGGCGAGAGCCTGGGGATCGTGGGGGAGTCGGGCTGCGGAAAGAGCGTCAGCATGCTGTCTGTGATGCGCCTTCTGGACGACAACGCGTCCATGACGGCGGACGCCATCATCCTGGACGGCGAGAACCTGGCGGATAAGCCGGTGAGGGAGATGCGAAAGATCCAGGGGAACGACATCGGCATGATCTTTCAGGACCCCATGACCAGCTTAAACCCGCTGTTCACGGTGGGCGAGCAGATCCGCAACCCCCTGATGCGCCACATGAAGCTGTCAAAGAAGGCGGCCAACGAAAGGGCCCTTAAGATGCTGGAGCTGGTGGGAATCCCCAGCCCGGCCAAGCGCTTAAAGCAGTACCCCCACGAGCTGTCCGGCGGCATGCGCCAGCGTGTGATGATCGCCATCGCCATGTGCTGCGACCCCAAGCTTCTGATCGCCGACGAGCCCACCACGGCCCTGGACGTGACCATCCAGGCCCAGATTCTGGAGCTGATGGGGGAGATGAAGGAGCGCTACGACATGTCCGTGATCCTGATCACCCACGACCTGGGCGTGATCTCCAGCCTGTGCAGCCGTGTGATCGTGATGTACGGCGGCCTGATCATGGAGGAGGGGACGGTGGACGATATCTTCTACCGCACCGGGCACCCTTACTCGGCGGGGCTTCTGGCCTCGATTCCCAAGCAGAGCCGGGAGAAGCTGGTGCCTATCGTGGGGACGCCTCCGGACCTTTTAAACCCGCCCCAGGGCTGCCCCTTCGCGGCCCGCTGCAGCCACGCCATGCGGCTGTGCAAGGCGTGCAGACCGGAGCTCACAGAGATCGGCCCGGGACATAAGAGCGCCTGCTGGCTCCACAACCGGTCGGTGAAGGCGCAGAAGGGGGAGGTGAAGCTGATATGAGTATCACAGGAACAGAAGGTCAGGTTCCCTGCCTTGAGGTAACGGATTTAAAGATGTATTTCCCCGTCAAGGGCGGAATTTTCTCAAAGCCCAAGTGGCTGAAGGCGGTGGACGGCGTGTCCTTCGCCATCGCCCCGGGCCAGACCATGGGGCTGGTGGGCGAGTCGGGGTGCGGTAAGACCACCGTGGGCCGTACGATCCTAAAGCTGTACGAGGCCACGGCCGGATCCATCGTGTACCAGGGGACGGACATCACCGGCTTTGGCGACGAGCAGATGCGTTCCTACCGCAGAAAGATGCAGATGATCTTCCAGGACCCCTACACGTCCTTAGATCCGCGGATGAACGTGGAGGCCATCATCTCCGAGCCCATCCGCGCGCTGAAGCTCTATAGCGACAGTGACCGGCGGGACCGGGTGCGGGAGCTGATCCAGATGGTGGGCCTGAAAGCGGACCACCTAAACCGCTATCCCCACGAGTTTTCCGGCGGGCAGCGGCAGCGCATCGGCATCGCCAGGGCGCTGGCGGCGGAGCCGGAATTCATCGTCTGCGACGAGCCCATCTCCGCCCTGGACGTGTCCATCCAGGCCCAGGTGATCAACATTCTGGAGGAGCTGCAGCAGAAATTCGGGTTCACCTACCTGTTTATCTCCCACGACCTGTCCATGGTGCGGCACATCTCCCACCAGGTGGGCGTGATGTACCTGGGGAATTTAATCGAGTACGCCCAAGTGGATGAGCTTTACAACAACATGCTGCACCCGTACACGAAATCCCTGATCTCCGCGGTGCCGGTGGCGGATCCCGTAAAAGCCAGGCAGAGCAAGCGGATTGTGCTGGAGGGTGACGTGCCCTCGCCCATCGACCCGCCCTCCGGCTGTCCCTTCCGGGCGCGCTGCGCTCACGCGAAGGTGATCTGCGGCATGGAGAAGCCGGAGCTCAAGAAGATAAATGACGATCACATGGTGGCCTGTCATTTGTTTTGATAGAGAGGCAACAAAATATAGGGAGCTTTCGGCATGGTCCGGGGGAGCCCGAAAAAAGAGGAGGAATGTAATATTATGAAGAAAAAACTGAGTTTACTTCTGTGTGCAGCGATGGTGGCTTCCACCCTTGCGGGCTGCGGCGGGTCATCCCAGCCGAAGGCCGAGGCGACCACTGGGGCGGGAACCGTGGCCCAGGGCAGCGAGGCGTCCGGGGATGCTTCCGGGGATGCTTCTGGAAAGATTCTGACCTACGCCATTTCCGGCGAGCCGGAGACCCTGGATCCGACCATGAACAACTACAGCACCTCGTCCATCATCCTGCAGAACCTGTTTTCCGGCTTGTACCAGCTGGAGGCGGACGGCAGCCTGACCAACGCCATGTGCGAGTCCTACACGGTCAGCGACGACGGCTTAAACTATGTGTTTACCCTGAAGGACGGCTTAAAGTGGTCCGACGGAAGCCCGCTGACGGCTGCGGATTTTGAGTACTCCTGGAAGCGCGTGTTAAATCCGGAGCTGGCTTCCCCGGCGGCCTGGGAGCTGTACTATATCAAGGGCGGCGAGGAATATAATAAGGGAGAGGGCTCTGCGGACGATGTTGCCGTGAAGGCGGTGGACGATAAGACCCTTGAGGTAACCCTGGTGAACCCCACCCCCTACTTCCTGTACCTGACGGCTGCCTCCAACTTCTTCCCGGTGAAGAAGGACGTTGTGGAGGGCGAGAAGGTGTGGACCAAGTCCGGCGACACCTACGTGTGCAATGGTGCGTTCTCCGTGGCGGAGATCAATCCCCAGAGCAGCTACGTGTTAAAGAAGAACCCCAACTACTTTGCGGCGGATTCCGTGAAGCTGGACGGCGTGAAGCTCGTGATCATCGAGTCCGCGGAGGCGGCCCTGTCCGCTTACAACGCGGGCGAGATTGACGCCATGGGAGATTCCCTGGTATCGACCCAGGCCATGCAGCAGTACGGGAGCAGCGACGAGCTGCACCGGTTTGACAAGATCGGCACCCGCTACTACGACTTCAACTGCTCCAAGGACTACATGTCCGATCCGAGAGTGAGACGGGCGCTGTCCATGAGCCTGAACCGCCAGACCATCTGCGACGCGGTGGTTTCCTCCAAGCCGCAGCCGGCGTACGCCTTTGTGCCCTACGGAATCCCCTACGAGGGCAAGAGCGAGGACTTCCGCACCACCGTGGGCAACCTTCTGACCGAGGACGTGGAGGGCGCCAAGCAGCTTCTGGCGGAGGCTGGCTATCCCGGAGGGGAAGGCTTCCCGACCTTAAACTTCATCGTGACCAACAACCAGGAGGTCAAGGACATGGCGCAGGTCATGCAGTCCATGTGGAAGGAAAACCTGGGCGTGAACGTGGAGATCACCACCTACGAGTCCAAGGTTTACTGGGATGAGCTCTACAACGGCAATTTCGACATTGCCTACGACGGCTGGACCGGCGACTATCTGGATCCGGACACGAACCTCAACTGCTTCACCCAGGACCGCACCTACAACCAGAACCGCTGGGCGGGCGAGAACGCCTTGAAGTTTGACAGCATGATCAAGGAGTGCCGCACCCTTGCGGACAACAACAAGCGCATGGAGATCTTCACCGAGGCGGAGACGCTTCTGATGGAGGAGATGCCCATCCTGCCGCTGTACTATCTGAACGCCTCCCTGTTGATCAAGCCGAACGTGACCGGGCTCACCAAGAACGCCAACGGCCACACGCTGTTCCGGGGCGCGGACATGAACTAAAAAATTAAAGAGAGGTAAATCCAATGGTATTTCCGGAGATGTTGAAGCCGGGCGATACCATCGGGCTGGCAGCGCCGGCATTTCCCGTGAGCAAAGAAAAGCGGGATGCCGGCGTCTCTTTGCTGGAAGGCATGGGGTACAAGGTCACGATGGGTGATTGCCTGAAGAATCTTTACAATTTCCACGGCTATCTGGCCGGCGGGGCGAGAGAGCGGGCCGAGGAGCTAAACAGCCTGTTTCGCGACCCCGAGGTGAAGGCGATTTTCTGCGCCAGGGGCGGGTACGGGAGCGCCCACATTCTGCGGTATCTGGACTACGACGCGATCCGCAGCAATCCCAAAATCTTTGTGGGGTACAGCGACATCACAAACCTGCACGCGGTGTTCAACCAGATCTGCGGGTTAGTCACCTTCCACGGGCCCATGCTGGCCACGGAGATGGTACCGGAGTTTGACAGCTACAGCCGCGAGTGCCTGTTTGAGGTCCTGCGCATGGAGCCGGGGCAGACGTTAGAGTTTCACAACCCGCCGTCCAAGCCGCCCATCGGGATGCTGCGGCCGGGGAATGCAAGCGGGCAGCTCACCGGCGGGAATCTGTCCCTGGTGATCGGTGGTCTGGGCACCTTCTACCAGCTGGACACCCGCGGAAAGATCCTGTACCTGGAGGATGTGGAGGAGTCGATCCCGAAGCTGGATATGTACATCACCCACCTGGAGTACGCGGGGCTCATGGACGAGGTGGCTGGGATCGTGCTGGGGGAATTTTACAAATGTGACAATGCGCGGTATGACGGTACGTATGACCTGGAGACGTTTCTGCATGACCGGTTCGCGGACTACCGTGTGCCGGTGATGTACCACGTGGCCTCGGACCACTCGCAGCCCATGGGGACACTGCCCATGGGGGCGATGTGCAGAATTGACGGGGAGAATGGGAAGCTGATGTTTTATCGGGAGGCGTGAAGAAGGGGGAGATGACTCAGTGCGCCGTGGATGAAGGGGCGCGAGCTCCCCGGGCGCCCATCCTGCGCGCCGCGTGGAAAAATGGGGATAGTAATGTGGACAGCGGTTTGATATAATAGAGTTTAGGTTGATAAACGTCAGAAGATGCCGCCTGGCGGCGGTGTTTAGCGAATGGAGTAATGGCTATGAAACGGAAACTTTCGGGGCGGGACCTGCTGTTGGTGGGATTCACGCTGTTTTCAATGTTTTTTGGGGCGGGAAATTTGATTTTTCCGCCCTTTCTGGGAGCTGAGGCGGGGGTGCTCACGTGGCATGCCATGGGCGGTTTTCTGCTCAGCGCAGTGGGTCTTCCGGTGCTGGGAGTGGCGGCGGTGGCAATGTCCGGCGGCCTCGGACGCCTGGGAGAGCGGGTCCACCCGAAATTTGCGTTTGTGTTTACGCTGCTGATCTATCTCTCCATCGGCCCCTGCCTGGCGATACCTAGAACCGCCAGCACGTCCTTTGAGATGGCGGTGCTTCCTTATCTGGGGAAGGCGGGGCAGCGGTGGAATGAGACTGCGCAGCTTCTGTACTCTGCGGTGTTTTTCGGAATAGCCATGGCGCTGGCGTTCCGGCCGGACAAGCTGACGGAGCGGCTGGGCAAGATTCTCTGTCCGACCCTGCTCATCCTGATCGCGGTGATATTCACCGGCTGCCTGATCTGGCCGTTGGGGCCTGGCGGGGCTCCGGCGAAGGATTACGCGTCCCATCCGGCTGTGAAAGGCTTTCTGGAGGGATATCAGACCATGGATACCATTGCGGCGCTGAACTTCGGCATCGTCATCGCGCTCAACATCCGGGCCAAGGGCGTCCAGGAGGACGGCCAGGTGGTGCGCGAGACCATCAAGGCCGGCGTGATCGCGGGTGTTCTGATGGCTGCCGTGTACGCGGCCCTGGCCCACGTGGGCATGCCTGCGGGGGCGAAGATGATGTATCCGGGCAACGGGGCGCGGATTCTGACCTACGTGGCGAACAGCCTGTTCGGGAGCGCGGGGATGGTGCTTCTGGGTCTGATCTTTTTCATCGCCTGCCTGAACACCTGCGTGGGGCTCCTCAGCTGCTGCAGCCAGTATTTTTCCTCGATCCTCCCGTTTCTGGGCTACCGGTCCTGGGTGGCGGTGTTCGCGGTGGTCAGCCTCATGATCTCAAACGCGGGACTTAACCGGATCCTGGCGTTTTCCGTGCCCGTGCTGAACGCCATCTACCCGGTGGCGATCGTGCTGATTGTGCTGGCGTTTTTAAATCCGCTCCTAAAGGGCTGGAGGCGTGTGTACCCCTGCGCCATCCTGTTCACCGGGGTGGTCAGCGTCCTGTACGCGCTGGAGCAGAGTAATGTGCTCACAGGGGCCCTGCCGAGGGCGGTGGGCATGCTGGCGGGCGCGGGGGCCGGTAGTGCGGTCCAGGGCGTTATGAAACAGTTTGAGGCGCTTGTGGGGCTGCTTCCCGGGTATGATGCGGGGCTTGGATGGATATTGCCCGCGGCGGCTGGGATTGCAGTGGGAATTTTGCTGAGTCTTGGGAAGAATGGGAAAACTTTTGCGCGGGGCTAGGAAGAGGAGTGACGGCGGGAGAAGGATGGTAATGAAAGAGGGGAAAATGGGATTTTAGAGCATTTTAGGGCAGAAGGCATCTTTTCCTTTGATGGGGGAAGGTGCTTTTTTTGCGTTTTTTTGTGGGGCGAATGACGGGACGATCGGTGGAGCGACCGGCGGGGGGATTGGCGGGACGACCAACCGGAAATACAACTTCCTCCCCCACAGAAATCCATTCCAGTCTATCCTGGGCAAAACCTCATCTTGCCCATTTAAAAAATTTCCGCTATAATGACAGGCAGAGCCCGGAGGCCGGTGGGACAGCTGGTGGTGGCGGAAAATGCGTTCGCCCCATTGCTGTCGGTCTGGCCTGCCGGTTGCGCGAATGTGACGGAAAATAGGAGAACAAATGACAGAATCAAAATGGATGCTACACGCAAAGAAAGCAGATTTTAACGCCATCGGGGCGGCGTTTCACATAAGCCCCGTCACCGCGCGGATTATCCGCAACCGGGATGTGGTGGGGGAGGAAGCCATCAGACGGTACTTAAACGGCACGGTGGACCAGATGTATGATCCGCGGCTTCTGCCAGACATGGACCTTGCGGCCCAGATTCTGGAGGAAAAGATCCGGGACGGGAAGCGGATCCGCATCGTCGGGGATTACGACATCGACGGCGTCTGCTCCACCTACATCCTGAACCGGGGCCTAAGCCGCCTGGGGGCGCAGGCGGACTACGAGATACCGGACCGGATCAAGGACGGCTACGGGATCAACGAGTCCATCATCCAGGCCGCCGCCGGGGACGGGATCGACACGATTCTGACCTGCGACAACGGAATCGCGGCCATCGAGCAGATCCGGCTGGCCAAGGAGCTGGGGATGACGGTGGTGATCACGGACCACCACGACATACAGACGGAGACGGACGCAGAGGGGAACGAGCGGGATCTCTTGCCCCCTGCGGACGCCCTGGTGAACCCCAAGCGGCGGGACAACCGCTACCCGTATCCCGCCATCTGCGGGGCCATGGTGGCCTACAAGCTGGTGCAGGTGCTCTATGAGCGCGCCGGCGTGCCGCGGGCAGAGTGGCTGGACATGCTGGAGTTTGCGGCCATCGCCACGGTGGGCGATGTGATGAAGCTGCAGGACGAGAACCGAATTGTGGTGAAGGAGGGCTTAAAGCGTCTGGGAACCACTAAAAATCTGGGGATCCGCAAGCTGATTGAGAAGAACAACCTGGATCCCCAGGCGATCAGCGCCTACCACATCGGGTTTGTGATAGGCCCCTGCCTGAATGCGGGCGGCCGCCTTCAGACTGCCAAGCTGGCCCTGCGCCTGCTGCTGTGCGGCGATGAGGCGGAGGCGGATCGGATGGCGATGGAGCTGAAAGAGCTGAACGACCAGCGAAAGGACATGACCCAGCAGGGCGTGGACGAGGCGGTGGCCCTGGTGGAGGAGAGCTACCTGGACGACAAGGTGCTGGTGGTGTTTCTGCCGGACTGCCATGAATCCCTGGCGGGAATCGTGGCCGGGAGGATCCGCGAGCGCTACAACAAGCCCACTCTGATTCTGACCCGGGCGGAGGGCGGCGCCAAGGGTTCCGGCCGCTCCATCGAGGCCTACCACATGTTCAACGCTCTGGTGGAGGTGAAGGACCTGCTGACCAAGTTCGGCGGACACCCCATGGCCGCGGGCTTCTCCCTGCCGGAGGACAAGGTGGACGAGTTCCGCCGCCGCTTAAACGAGAACGCCAAACTGACAGAGGAGGACTTTATACCCAAGGTCTGGATCGACGTGGCCATGCCCTTCGAGTACATAAATGAGCCCTTGATCCAGGAGCTGGAGCTTTTGGAGCCCTTCGGGCAGGGCAATGAGAAGCCGCAGTTTGCCCAGAAAAACCTGCTGATCCGCAGCCAGCGCGTGCTGGGAAAGAACCGCAATGTGGTGAAGTTGAACCTGGTCAACGAGCGGGGGCTGGGGATGGACGCGGTGGTGTTTACCGACGGGGACGCCTTCGTGGAAGAGCTGGGCGGAAGACGGATGATGGATGTGATCTATTATCCGACAGTGAACGAGTACAATGGGAACCGGACGCTGCAGCTGGTGGTGAGAAATTGGAAGTTCAGGTAGAATAGCCTCCCGCACAACGGTTTCGTAGTCACCACCTTAAACGTCGCAGACCAGACCCACAAGCAGGCATACAAACCGATATTTATCACAACCCTGGTGTTCACCATGCTCTTGCTGATACTGGCAATTTTCATCGGGCCGATTTTCTATCCAAATTTATAAGATTTGACATGAGACAGGCCCGGGGAGACACCCCGGGCCTTGTCGGCTCATATGAAAAAGGGCCCCCCTCTCAACCCAGCCCCAAACGGCCGGCTTCGAGTGAATGCCCTTTCTCATTCGATATGTGCTTGTCTTGCCTGTTCCCTAATTAGTTGGCAGCTGCGGTCTCCTCAACCTCAGTCTCAAGAGACTCAGCCTCAGCCTCCGCGTTCTCCTCAGCGGCAGCCTCCTCCTTGGACTCGGCAGCCTCCTCGGTCTCAGCCTTGTCGGCATCCTCAGCGGCCTCTACGGAAGTCTCCTCCTCGGAAGCAGCCTCAGCGGTGGTCTCCTCCTCAGAAGCAGCCTCAGTGGTCTCCTCCTCGGAAGCAGCCTCGGTGGTCTCGGCAACGGTGGTCTCAACAGCTACAGTGGTCTCGGCCTTCTTGTCAGAACCGCCACAAGCGGTCAGAGCGCCGGAGATCATCATTGCTGCCATAGCGGCAACAGCGTACTTCATCATGTTCTTCTTCATAATTTTACTCTCCTCTCTTGGCCCTCCCGGTTGGAGGTGCCCTTGTCTTTGCGACACAGAAGATATTAGTGGATAAATGTGTCCGAAATGTGAACACGGAATGAATATTTTGGAATTTTTGTAACTGAAATATTAAGAAAGTATGAATGTAAATGTAAGAAAATGGAGAAAAGTACCGTTTTTCAAGGGCTCCCAGCCTTCCCGGGATAAAAAAACGAAAACGGTGAAACCGGCCCCGATCGGCCCAACTGGCCCAAATCGGTCCCAACCGGCCCCCAATCACCCCCAAAACGGAAAACGGCCCCGCGGGGCCATCTTAACCGATAACCCCGGGCACCGTTCCCGTTTCATACCCATACCGTGCTGTATTACGGATTGTTTCGAACCGGCTCCACCGCGGTGGATACCAGCTCTTTTAAGGCTTTCTGGAAATGCCACATGTCATTTCCGAGAATAATCATGTTGTAACCGTCGGCGATGGCCTGTTTTAAGTTCTCCTCTGTGGGAGGAACCACCGGGCCGAGAACGCCGATTCCCTTGGGTCTGGCCTTCTCAACCAGCTTCTTAAAGGCTTCCTTTACCTCATCCCCCATGGTGTAACCGATTTTCAGATTCCTCGACACCGCATAGTCGATGGGGCCGAAGTTCACGGCGTCGATGCCCTCCACCGCCAGGATCTCGTCCAGATTGTCGGTGAACTCATAGTCCTCGTCCATGGGAATCACCAGGGTGTCCCGGTTCTGCTGCTCCATGTAGGTATTCCAGTCGAAATTGTGGTATCCGAAGCCCGCAGCTCTCACGTTGCTCTCCCCGCCTCTTCTGCCCATGGGGGAGAACTTGGCGGCCTCCACGCATTTTCTGGCCATCTCTGCGGTCTTGCAGTGGGGGATTACGACGCCGTCCGCGCCCCACTCCAGCACCTTGCGGATGGCGACCTCGTCGTCGTCCGCCATTCTGACCAGAACAGAGATGTCGTGAAGGCGTGCAGCCATAATCTGCTTCTCAAAATCCTCATTCAACATCCAGTTGGTGTGCTCCAGGTCCAGATAGATGAAATCCAGGCCGGACATGGCGATATTCTCAATCACACAGGTGGTGCCGGTAAAGCAGGCCATGCCGAATACCGGTCCCTGTTTCATTTTTTCCTTCAGTGTCATATGGTTTCCTCCTTACAGGCTGTAGCCCAGGGCCAGGGGGAGCCAAGTGGTGAGCGGTCCCCACAGACTGATTGCGATCAGAACAACTATATTACAGATGACATAGGGCAGAGCCCCCTTAAAAATATCCACAACCGGCATCCGGTTGATCTTGTTGCAGGCGTTTAAGCACATTCCCACAGGAGGGGTCACAAGACCGATGGCCAGTCCGGTGATCATCATGGCGCCGAACTGCAGCGCGGAGAAGCCGTAGTTCTGCATGACCGGCAGCATGATCGGGGTCAGGAGCAGGATGGCCGGGCTCACGTCGATAAAGGTTCCGATCATCAGGATCAGCACGTCAAACATCAGCGCGATTCCCCACGCCGGCATATTGAGGCCGATGAAGAACGCCGCCACGGTCTGGGGCACCTTCTGCATGGTCAGCACCCAGGTGAAGATGGTGGTGAAACCGATGATGATCATGATGGAGGACGAGGAGATGAGCGTCTTCTTGAGCGCCTCCCACACGGCCTTCCAGGTCAGCTCCTTGTACAGGAAGAATCCCACGATCATCGCGTACAGCACCGCCACGCCGGCACTCTCCGACGCGGTGCAGATGCCGAAGGACACGCACACGATGATAAATAATGGCATGAGGAGCGCCGGGATGCCGGAGAAGACGGCGCTGGTGAACTCCTTCATCACAAAGGGAGTTCTCTTGGGATGCCAGCCCCTCTTGTGGCTGATGGCGAACACGACCACCAGCTGGGTTAAGCCGATCAGCACGCCGGGAACCGCTCCCGCCATGAACAGGGCGCCCACCGAAGCGCCGGAGATCATGGAGTACACGATCATGGGCGTGGACGGCGGGATGATCATGCCCATGGTGGAGGAGGCAACCGTGATGCCCGCGGATGCGCTGGGCGGGTAGCCCAAATCCTCCATGGCCGGGATCAGAATACTTCCCAGGGCGGAGGTGTCCGCCACGGAGGAACCGGAGATTCCGCCGAAGATCATGGACGCCACAATGTTTACCTCGCCCAGTCCGCCGTGAAACGGTTTTAAGATCTGAAGGCAGAAGTTGATGATGCGCTTTGTGATTCCGCCGGTATTCATCAGCTCGCCCGCCAGCATGAAAAGAGGCATGGCGATCATCAGTTCACTGTAGACGCCGTTCCAGACGCGCTGGGGAACCATGCTCATGAAAGCGGGGACGTTTGTGCTTATGTAAGTCACGCAGGAGGCGCCGATTGCAAACGCAAGGGGGACGCCGAGGGCTGCAAAGAAAATCAGCAGCACCAGAAGAATGATCATTGTCATAGTGAATTTACCGCTCCTTTCTATGCTGCCTTCTCATCTGAAACAGCCTTATTTTTCGCCTCAAAGTAGGAAATATCGGCCGTTATGAATTCAATAATTTTAATCACAATGCAGATGGCGCAGATTGCCCCGCAGACCGGCATGATTCCGTACATGTATTTCATGGGAATCTCCATGCCCTGGCTGATCTGCTTTCCGGCAACGCCCACATACAGAACGCCCTGGTACGTGAAAACCAGGTCCACGACCAGCACGATCAGGTAGTTGACGACGCTCAGCCACCGCTTGATGGACGGTTTTACGCCGTCGTAGAAAATGTCGATGATCACGTGCTCGTTTTTCAGAATATTGAGGCCCATGCCCCAGAAGGTGGTAAAGGCAAAAAGGGTCACATTAAATTCCGCCAGCTGTTTCCAGCTCAAAGAGAAGAAGTAGCGGGCGATCACAGAAAATACAACCAGAATGGCCAAAAGCCCCATTGCCGCCACACCGATTCCAAAATAGATATCAAACAGCTTTTTACCTGCCTTTTTCAGTCCGTCTATGATACTCAAGCCCCTTTCAGTCCGGATCCCTTGATCCGTTTCTTGAACGAAAGAAGCGCGTCTCTGGATTCCGCCAGATCCGGCTGGTCAGAGGCGCGCTTCGATTGATTTGTTTATGAGAGATCCTTATTTATTTCGCGTTGGCGACAATATCCTGCATTTCCTTTAACTCTTCCGCGGTCAGGATTCCCTCCTCCACGCACTGGTCGTATACAACCTGTACGGTCTCCTGGAAGGCCTTGAGCTCCTCCTCGGTGGGAACGTAGACCTCGCAGCCCGCATCCACGACAACCTGTTTTGCCTTCTCCTGGTTCTCGTCGATCAGCTGGTCGTTGTACTTGCCCATCTCAGTTGCACACTCGGAGAGGATGTCCCTGTACTCCTGCGGAAGTGCGTTCCACCATGCGGCGTTCACATAGAACGGGTCCGGATGGAACTGGTAGTTTACCTCGGTAAAGTACTTCTGAACCTCGTAGAACTTCATGCCCTCCACGTTTACCCAGGGATTTTCCTGTCCGTCAGCGACACCGGTTTTTAAGCCCATGTACAGATCGGAGTAGGGGATAGTGGTTGTGGTTGCGCCCAGGGCAACGAAGGTCTTGTCGATGGTGTTCATGCCGTTGGTGCGCATCTTGAGGCCCTTTAAGTCCTCGGGCTTTGTGATCGGGTGTTTGCTGTTGGAGAACTGTCTCCAGCCGCCTGCGTCGCACAGGTTGATAATCACGGTGCCGGTCTCGGCCTCAGCCTCGGCGCAAACCTTCTTCGCCAGGTCGCTGTTTAACAGTGCGGTAACCTGGGTGCGGTTCTGCGCTAAGAAGGGAAGGGTGAACATCAGCAGTCTGGGGGAGAAGTCGAACTGGCCGCCTCTCATGCCCTGGATCGTGCCGGCCACAACCTGCTCGAGCATCTCCTTCTCGGTTCCCAGCTGTCCGTTTCCGAACACCTCAACCGTCACATGGCCGTTGGTCTTTTCGCTCACATCTGCCGCAAATTTTTCCATCGATACATAGCGGGGATTTCCCTCCGGCTGTGCATGTCCGATCATCATGGTGAAATCGCCCAGCGCTGCGTAGGGATCTTCAGCAGCCGCATCCGTCTTCTCCTCCGCCTTGGAAGTATCAGCCGCCGCGGTGGTCTCGGCCGCAGCCGTCGTATCGGGCGCCTTGGTGGTCGCTGCCTGCTGGTTTCCGCCGCCGCACGCTGTCAGGCTGGCTGCCATGGCCAGTGCCAGTATCATTGCCATCGATTTTCTCATTTCCTTTTCCTCCTTATACTTACAAGATCACTTTTCCTGTTTACTTACATACAAGCTTGATTTTCATTGCTGTTTCCACCGCCGGTTTTTCTCCAAAATACAGTGTGGGAGAATTGCTTGTATACAAGTTATTTATGCCGCCTTTATACTACCATACTACGCCTGCCTTTGCAACCTTATTTTTCCGGATCTGTCTCGGATTTTTTCCTTTTCATTCCAAAATTTCACTAAATTTTATCTATTTTGCACAATGCATTGGTCCGGATTCTCCGATTCTGCCGGAAAAACTGGGATGGAAAATCGTTGTTTTCAATAAATCGGACAGGAATCGTGCGGTGACCCATTGCTATTTTCCTTCCTGGAAGATATAATAGAGAGTAGCAGTATACGCAACCTTGTATACAGGGAGGGTAATTAAGTATGGCAATTGACATTGACGATATCTATAAGATACTGGAAAATGAGATCGCAACCCTGCAGATCGATCCTGGGGAGAATTTAAGCGAGAATCTTCTGTGCAAGCGGTTCCAGGTTTCCCGGACGCCGGTGCGCAGCGTGCTGCAGCGGCTGGAGCAAAACGGGTTTGTACATATTATTCCTCATAAAGGGACCATCGTCACACCGATCAATCTGGACATCGCCAGCCAGCTGATCTACCAGAGAGTGGCGGTGGAGACCATGGTGCTGCGGGATTTTGTCAAAATCTGCTCCCCAACGGATGAGGCGTTAATCCGATATCTGTTAAAGCAGATGGAGGAGATGGCGGAGCGGGCCGATGACCCGGAGGCCTTTGACTTCAACGAGTTTCTCCAGAGGGACTTAAATATGCATGAGGTGTGGTTTAAGGCCACGGGGAAGACCTACCTCTGGAACCGGATTCTCACCCCCCACGCCGACTATTCCCGCCTGATCCGCCTGGACATCGTGGGAGCCAAAAACGTGCCCGACGTCATTGCCGACCACCAGGAGATGATGCGCATGATCGAGGAAAAAGACATTGGCGGCATCGAGGCGCTCATGAGCCACCATCTGTACGGCGGCATCCGCAGGCTTGGCGAGGGACTGTTTTCCGATGAATATAAAAAATACTTTCTTACCCCCGATCAAAAAGAACTGTAAGGAGATTTTTTATGAGGATCTGGAAAGGCCAAAAGGTAAAACCGGGGAACCGAATCCGTAATTTCTATATTATGCGCTATCTGGGCATCGGACTGGCACTTCTCTGCATGCCCTTTCTGCCGGCGAACGTTCCGGAATTCCATCCCTTTTTTAAGAGCAGGTACTGGCTGCTGGTGGATGTGCTGTTTCTGTGGTCCACGGGAGCCATCTTTGAGAAAAGTCTGTTCCAGGCGATCCTGCGGGACGCCCGGGAACAGAAGGAGGGGGGAGACGCGCTAAACGCCAGCTCCCTGCTGTTTTTCGCCACTCCTCTGTTGTTTCTGTTTGACGCAGCGGCCCTGGCGCACCTCTACGCCATGTGGTATTTCTGGCCCCAGCATCGGCTTCCGGGCATGAGCGAGCGCCTTCAGTGCGCGGCCCTGGCCGTGGGCCTGGTGTTGTGTATCTACGGCAGATTTCTCCCCGCGTTCCCGCCGGGCAGCCGTTTCGGGCTCAAGACCCGGGCCGCCTGCGCCTCCAAGGAAGCGTGGCGGGCGGTCCAGAAGGCCTCCGCCAAGCGGCTCATGACCGGCGGCTTCCTGCTCATTCTCCCCTGCCTCTTTCTCACCGGCGCCCCGGCGCTTGCCACAGCCCTCATCGTCGGAGGAGGGGCCGTCGCGAGCTGTTATCTGGTGAAGGCGTAGCCTGCATTTCCTTGACATCCCCATCGCCCATGGAGTATAATCGCAGAAAGGTGTTTGACGCCGAAAATTCACAGGGGTAAAGGAAAGGAAGGACAGGACATGGTTAATGAAGTAATGAAGTTTATTACCAGCTATGACAGGGAAGTGGGCGAGGCCATCGAGGCCGAGTGTGCGCGCCAGAGACGGAATCTGGAGCTGATCGCTTCCGAGAACATCGTATCCGAGCCGGTTATGATGGCGATGGGGACAGTGCTGACCAACAAGTACGCGGAGGGGTATTCCGGCAAGCGCTATTACGGCGGCTGTCAGTGCGTGGACGTGGTGGAGACCCTGGCGATCGAGCGCGCCAAGAAGCTGTTCGGCTGCGATTACGCCAACGTACAGCCCCACTCCGGCGCCCAGGCCAATATGGCTGTGTTCCTGGCCATGCTGCAGCCCGGCGACACGGTGATGGGCATGAACCTAAACCATGGCGGCCATCTGACACACGGAAGCCCTGTGAACTTTTCCGGCCTGTACTTTCATATTGTGCCCTACGGCGTGAACGGCGAGGGCTACATCGATTACGATGAGCTGGAGCGGATCGCTCTGGAGTCCAAACCCAAGCTGATCGTGGCGGGCGCCAGCGCCTACGCCAGAACCATCGATTTCAAGCGCTTCCGCGAGGTGGCGGACAAAGTGGGCGCCTACCTGATGGTGGACATGGCCCATATCGCCGGCCTGGTGGCTGCGGGCGAGCATCCCAGCCCCATCCCCTACGCGGACGTGGTGACCACCACCACCCACAAGACCCTGCGCGGCCCCAGAGGCGGCATGATCTTAGCCAACAAGGAGGCGGCGGAGAAGTTCAACTTCAACAAGGCCATCTTCCCGGGCACCCAGGGCGGACCCCTTGAGCATGTGATCGCCGGAAAGGCCGTCTGCTTCGGCGAGGCGTTAAAGCCCGACTTTAAGGAGTACCAGCACCAGGTGGTGAAGAACGCCCAGGCGCTGGCGAAGGCCCTGACCGACTGCGGCTTTAAGCTGCTGACCGGCGGAACCGACAACCACCTGATGCTGGTGGACCTGCGCGGCATGGAGGTGTCCGGCAAGGAGCTGCAGAACCGCTGCGACGAGGTGTACATCACCCTGAACAAGAACACGGTTCCCAACGATCCCAGAAGCCCGTTTGTGACCTCCGGCGTGAGAATCGGAACCCCGGCCATCACCACCAGGGGCCTTAAGGAGGAGGATATGCCGAAGATTGCGGAGTGCATCTGGCTGGCCGCCACGGACTACGAGGCCAAGGCCGACTACATCCGCGCGGAGGTGACGAAGCTCTGCGAGAAGTACCCGATCTACCAGTAAACAGACCCGCAATACCACCTGGGCCTCCGGCAATGCCGGAGGCCCTTTTTTTGACGCGAGGCGGGCCGCTGGCACAGCCTGCAGGCGCTCCGTTTCCCTTCCTGTCGAATCCTTACACAATCTTAATACTTCTACATATTGACTAAAGTTTATAAAAAATATATAATTAGTTTATACAAAATTTATAATTTGTCCGCTGAGGCGGGCACCTTAAAGGAGGGTGTTATAATGACAGGATTCCCACTAATTATTGTATTTGTAATTGCAGTGATCCTCATGATTGTCGCCATTTCCAAGTTCAAGATTCACCCCTTTATCTCGATCATGACCATCTCCCTGATTCTGGGGCTGGTGGCCGGGATCCCGCTGGTCGACAAGACGGCGGCGGACGGCACCAAGATCCAGGGAATCGCCAACGTGATCGGCGCGGGCTTCTCCGGGACCTTCACCAGCATCGGCATCGTGATTATCCTGGGCGCCCTGATCGGCAGTATTCTGGAGGCCACCGGGGCAGCGTTCAAGCTGGCCGACATGGTGATTAAGCTTGTTGGAAAGAAGCGGCCGGAGCTGGCGATCCTGCTGATGGGCTGGGTGGTATCCATCCCGGTGTTCTGTGACTCCGGATTCGTCATTTTAAACCCCATCCGAAAGGCATTGGTGCGGCGCACCGCAGTGTCCAGCGTGGCGATGTCCGTGGCGCTTTCCGCAGGCCTCTACATCTCCCACGTGTTCATCCCTCCGACACCCGGCCCCATCGCGGCGGCCAACACGCTGGGCATCGGCAACAACCTGCTGTTAGTGATGGGCATGGGCGTTCTGGTGTCCCTGGCACCCCTTGTTGTGGGCTATCTCTTCGCCAAATACATCGGCACACAGGTGAAATCAGGTGATGAGGCGGACAGCGGCGAGATCGGCAAGACCTACGAGCAGCTGGTTGCGGAGTTTGGCCAGCTTCCCGGCGGCTTTATCGCTCTGGCTCCCATCCTCGTCCCGATCGTTCTGATGGCCCTCGGCTCCATCGCCTCCATGGCTCACTGGACCGGGTTCCTCTACGACATCTGCTCATTCCTCGGCACCCCCATCATCGCGCTTGCGGTGGGCACCATCTTCGGCGTCATCCAGATGTCCGGCGCCGGAAAAATGGGAGACTTTTACAAAGTAACCAACGAGACCTTAAAGACTGTGGGACCGATCCTGTTCGTGACCGCCGCCGGCGGCGTTTTAGGCAAGGTGATCTCCTCCACCAGCATGGTGAGCTACATCACCTCCAACGCGGGCGCGCTGCAGAAGGTAGCCATCTTCTTCCCGTTCCTGCTGGCAGCGATCCTAAAGACCGCACAGGGCTCCTCCACGGTGGCAATCACCACCACGGCGGGAATCTGCGCGCCGTTACTTCCTGTCCTCGGCATGACCAGTCCCGTGCGAGCTGCGCTGGCGGTTATGGCCATCGGCGCAGGCGCCATGACGGTGTCCCACGCCAACGACTCCTACTTCTGGGTGGTCACCAACTTCGGCGCCATGGAGCCGGAGCAGGGCTACAAGACCCAGACGCTGTGCACATTGTTATTGGGAATCGCCTCCATGGTATGGATCTTTATCCTGTCATTGATTATGCACTAATTGGATGATGTAAGCTGATTGCCGGAGACGGGCGCGGCGCGGGCAGACAACTGCCCGCGGGCCCCGCAGCTGGCCGTACCCCATCGCCACCGCCTATGGCAGACAGTAAAAAGTAAAAAGTCAAAAGTAAAAATCCAGGAGCGCACCAAATTGATATACTTGGTGCGCTCCCGGATTTTTTTGTTTTATTATCTCGTCTCTTTTTTCAGATTCTTCTGCGCCGTCGCCAGCATGAGCTTGATCCGGTTTAGCTGGTTCACCTCGCTGGCGCCCGGGTCGTAGTCCACGGCGATGATGTTGGACTGCGGGTAATGCCTGCGCAGCTCCTTGATCACGCCCTTGCCCACGATGTGGTTGGGCAGGCAGCCGAAGGGCTGGGTGCAGATGATGTTGTTCACGCCCCCGTGGATCAGTTCCAGCATCTCGCCGGTGAGGAACCAACCCTCGCCGGTCTGGTTCCCCAGGGACACGAAGCCCTGGGCCATGCGGGCCAGCTCGTCGATGGCCGATGGCGGCGTAAAGTGCTTGCTGGCCGTGAACTCCTTGCGGGCGGTCCTGCGGAAGTACTCCAGCAGGGAGATTCCGGCGTTGCACAAGTAGGCCGTGGACTTCTTGGCCCCCAGGTGCTGGGACTTAAAGTTGCTGTTGTAGAAGCAGTAGAGCAGGAAGTCCATCAGGTCCGGCATCACGGCCTCGGCCCCCTCGCTCTCCAAAAGCTCCACGATGTGGTTGTTGGCAAGCGGTGAAAACTTCACCAGGATCTCGCCCACAATCCCCACGCGGGGCTTTTTTACGTCCTTTCGGGGCAGGGCGTCAAAGTCGCGGATGATTCCGCGGATGTTGCGGCCGAACTCCATCATGGCCGCGTTCCGCTTGGACAGGGAGGCGATGCAGCGCTTCTTCCACTTCTCGTGGAGCGCGTTGGCGCTTCCGGGCTCCGCCTCGTAGGGCCTGGTGGCGTAGAGCACGCGCATGAAGATGTCGCCGTACACCACCGCCTGCATGGCCTTGGTCATGAGCGGCAGGGTGATGGTGAAGCCTGGGTTGGTTTCCATTCCGTTGGCGTTCACCGAGATCACCGGGATCTGAGGCATCCCCGCCTTCTCTAAGGCGCGGCGGATAAAGCCGATGTAGTTGGACGCCCGGCATCCTCCGCCGGTCTGGCTCATGAGCACGGCCGTGCGGTTTAGGTCGTAGCGGCCGGACAGGAGCGCGTCCATGATCTGTCCGATGACGATCAAGGACGGGTAGCAGGCGTCGTTGTTCACGTACTGGAGCCCCACGTCCACCGCGGAGCGGTTGTGGTTCTGAAGCACCTCGATCTTGTAGCCGAAGGAGCGGATCGCGGGCTCGATTAAGTCAAAGTGGATCGGCGACATCTGCGGGCAGAGCAGGGTGTAGTCCTTCTTCATCTCCTTGGTGAAGACCACGCGGTTGTACGCGCTGGACACCACCTTGCGCTCGTAGTTTTTCTGGTCGCGCACCCTTAGGGCCGCGATCAGGGAGCGAACGCGGATTCGGGCCGCGCCCAGGTTGTTCACCTCGTCGATCTTTAACACCGTGTAAATCTTTCCGGAGCGGGTGAGAATGTCGGACACCTGGTCCGTGGTCACCGCGTCCAGCCCGCAGCCGAAGCTGTTGAGCTGGATTAAGTCTAAATTGTCCTGTGTTTTCACAAAGCTGGCGGCCGCGTACAGCCTGGAGTGGTACATCCACTGGTCCGTGACCACCAGGGGCCGCTCCACCGTTCCGAGGTGGGAGACGGAGTCCTCAGTCAGGACCGCAAAGCCGTAGGAGGTGATCAGCTCCGGGATGCCGTGGTGGATCTCAGGATCCACGTGGTAGGGACGCCCGGCGAGCACGATGCCCCGCTTTCCGGTCTGCTTCATCCACTCCAGGACCTCCTCGCCCTTCTGCTCCATGTCCTTCCGGGAATCAAGCAGCTCCTGCCAGCCCGCGTGGGCGGCCATGCGCACCTCCGCGGCCGGGATCTGGAAGGCCTTTCCAAATTCCTCCACCAGGGCCTTTGTGAGGATTTCCTCGTTGGTGAAGGCCATGAACGGGTTCATAAAGTTCACGTTCTCCTCGGCCAGCTCCTCCACGTTGTTCTTGATGTTCTCCGCGTAGGAGGTGACCATGGGGCAGTTGTAGTGGTTGCCCGCATCCGGCGACTCGTTGCGCTCGTAGGGGATGCAGGGGTAGAAGATGAACTTCACGCCCTGCTTGATCAGCCAGCTGATGTGCCCGTGGACCAGCTTGGCCGGGTAGCACTCGGACTCGCTGGGGATGGACTCGATGCCCAGCTCGTAAATCTGCCGGGTGGACTGGGGAGACAGGGTCACGTGGTAGCGCAGCTTCTCAAAGAACACCGCCCAGAAGGGGAAGTTCTCGTACATATTTAGCACGCGCGGAATTCCCACCACGCCGCGGCTGGCCTTGTCGAGCGGCAGCGGCGTGTAGTCGAACATACGGTGATACTTGTAGTCGAACAGGTTCGGAATCTCCTTTTTTGCCTTCTCCAGGCCCAGGCCCCGCTCACAGCGGTTGCCGGAGATAAAGCGGCGACCGCTCCCGAACTGGTTGATAGTCAGCACGCAGTGGTTGTTGCAGCCCTTGCACCGGGTCATGGACGTGGTGTATTTGAGCTCGATGATTTTGTCCAGCGGCAGCATGGTGGTAACCGGTTTATCTTTTGGCAGCATGTGCCAGCGCTCCCTGGCGATAAGAGCCGCCCCGAAGGCGCCCATGATGCCGGCGATGTCCGGGCGCACGGCCTCGCAGCCGGAGATTTTCTCAAAGCTGCGCAGCACGGCGTCGTTGTAGAAGGTGCCGCCCTGAACCACCACATGGCTCCCTAAATCCGAGGGGCGGGTGATCTTTATGACCTTGAACAGCGCGTTCTTGATCACCGAGTAGGCCAGGCCCGCGGAGATATCCGCCACGGTGGCGCCCTCCTTCTGTGCCTGTTTTACGTTGGAGTTCATGAACACGGTGCAGCGGGTGCCCAGATCCGTGGGGTTCACCGCGAACAGCGCTTCCTTCGCGAAGTCCTCCACGCTGTAGTTTAAGCTCTTGGCGAAGGTCTCGATGAAGGAGCCGCAGCCCGAGGAGCATGCCTCGTTTAGCTGCACGCTGTCCACCGTACCGTCCTTGATTTTGATGCACTTCATGTCCTGGCCGCCGATGTCCAGGATGCAGTCCACGTCCGGCTCGAAGAACGCGGCCGCGTAGTAGTGGGAGATGGTCTCCACCTCGCCCTCGTCCAGCATGAGGGCTGCCTTTAACAGCGCCTCGCCGTATCCGGTGGAGCAGGACCAGGTGATGTGTGCGGTCTTCGGAAGGCGCTCGCGGATCTCCCTCATGGCCCGGATGGCGGTGGCCAGCGGGCTTCCGTTGTTGTTGTCGTAGAAGCGGTAGAGCAGCTGCCCGTCCTCGCCCACCAGGGCCACCTTTGTGGTGGTGGAGCCGGCGTCGATTCCCAGGTAGCAGTTGCCGCTGTAGCTTGACAGGTCCCCGGTCTTCACGCAGTGGCAGGCGTGGCGCTCGGAGAATTCTTTGTAGTCCGCCTCGTCCTTAAACAGCGGCTCCATGCGCTTGACCTCAAAATCCAGCTTGATGCCGGAGGAGAGCCGCTCGATCATGTTTAAGAGCGATACGGGCTCTTCGTCCTCCAGCGGGTTTAAGGCCGCGCCGATGGCGGCGAACAAGTGAGAATTGTCCGGCGCGATGATCTGGCTGCCGCTTAAGTGCAGGGTGCGGATGAAGGCGTTTCGCAGCTCCGGAAGGAAATGTAGGGGGCCGCCAAGAAACGCCACGTTGCCGCGGATGGGTTTGCCGCAGGCCAGGCCGCTGATGGTCTGGTTGACCACCGCCTGGAAGATGGACGCGGACAAGTCCTCGTGGGTCGCGCCCTCGTTGATCAGGGGCTGAATGTCCGACTTGGCGAACACGCCGCAGCGGGCCGCGATGGGGTAGATCGCTTTGTAGTGTTTTGCGTAATCGTTTAACCCCGCGGCGTCCGTCTGGAGCAGAGAAGCCATCTGATCAATAAAGGAGCCGGTGCCGCCCGCGCAGATTCCGTTCATGCGCTGATCGATGCCGCCGGCAAAGTAGATGATTTTTGCGTCCTCGCCGCCGAGCTCAATGGCGACATCCGTCTGTGGAGCGTGATCCTGGAGCGCGGAGGCCACTGCCACAACCTCCTGGACAAAGGGAACGCCCAGATGGTTTGAGAGCGCCAGGCCGCCGGAGCCGGTGATCACCGGGATCACCTCCATGGGGCCGGCCTCCTCACGCGCTTTGCGCAGAAGCGCTGCCAGGGTTTCCTGAATGTTGGCATAATGGCGCTCGTAATCGGAGAATAATATATGATGCGCTGCGTCCAGCAGTGCAATTTTTACAGTCGTGGAACCGATGTCGATTCCCAGTGTGGGGGGTGTATGTAAAGAATTCATAATGGTGGAATTAACCAAACCTCCTTCGTAACCGGACGACCACGGTGCGCCTCTCATGAATGCAGGCAAAAAATGTGGTCCCGGCGCATGCATCCTAAAGTTTAACATAAAATAGGTAGGAATACAATTGGGAGGCAGCGTTAAATTCCTGTGAATGAAAGGCAAAAATTGTGCATGATTGCAGAAAAACGTCGGATTTTCCGTTTGACAAACAGAGGCGCAGTCACTATAATGAGTACGTATATTTCATAATGGGGGTAGAGTTCGCATGATTCGTATTTTTAAGACAGAAGACGGGATAATGCACGAGAAAGAAGAGCTGCAGCCCGGCAGCTGGATCGCAATGACAAACCCGACCGCATCGGAGATCATGGACATCGCGGACACGTATCGGATCGATCCGGACCACATCAAGGCGCCTCTGGACGAGGAGGAGCGCTCCCGTATCGAGGTGGAGGACAATTACACCCTGATCCTGGTGGATATCCCGTCCATCGAAGAGCGCAGCGGCAAGGACTGGTTCGTGACCATCCCCATGGCGATCATTACCACGAACGATGTTTTAATCACGGTCTGTCTGGAGGAGACACCGGTTTTGACCTCCTTTATGGACGGCCGCGTGCGGGATTTCCACACCTTCATGAAGACTCGGTTTATCTTACAGATTCTGTACAAAAATGCCACTCAGTACCTGCAGTACCTGCGGATCATCGACAAGAAGAGCGAGGTGATCGAGCGCAAGCTGCACCAGTCACAGAAGAACGAGGAGTTGATCGAGCTTCTGGAGCTGGAAAAGTCCCTGGTATATTTTACCACGTCCCTGCGCTCCAACGAGGTGGTTTTGGAGAAGCTTCTGCGGACGGAGAAGGTGAAGAAATACCCGGAGGACACGGATCTTCTGGAGGACGTCATCATCGAGAACAAGCAGGCCATCGAGATGGCGAACATCTACAGCGGAATTTTGAGCGGTACTATGGACGCCTTCGCATCGGTCATCTCCAACAACTTAAATATTGTGATGAAGTTCCTCGCCACGGTGACCATCGTCCTGTCGATCCCCACCATGGTGGCCAGCTTCTACGGCATGAACGTGAACTCCCACGGTATGCCCTTTGCGGACAGCCCTTACGGCTTCGGCATCGTGCTGGTTCTGGCCCTGCTGCTGTCCCTGATTGTGGCGTTCATATTTAATAAGAAGGATTTATTCTGATTTTGCGCCGCAGGAATTAAAAACAAAAGGATGATAAGATGAAATTTTTTCAAAAAATGGAACGGAAATATGGCCGCTATGCCATTCACAACCTGATGTATTATATCATCATGATGTATGTCGTGGGATTTGTGCTGGTGAAAATTGAACCGCTCTTTTACTGGCAGTATCTGAGCCTGGATGTGGGCGCGATCCTGCACGGGCAGGTCTGGCGGCTCGTCACCTTCATGATCTATCCGCCCACCACCAGCCTGATCTGGATTGTGTTTATTTTGCTGATGTATTACTCCCTTGGCATCTCTTTGGAGCGTGTTTGGGGATCTTTCCGGTTTAACGTCTACATCTTTATGGGAATACTGGGACATATCCTGGCCGCGTTTGTGGCCTACCTGGTGTTCGGTGAGCCGTTACTTCTGACGCCCACCTTCCTGAACGCGTCCGTGTTCTTTGCGTTCGCGGCCACGTTCCCGGATGAGTGGTTTTACATTTACTTTGTGATTGCGATCCGGGCCAAATGGCTGGCGCTTTTCGAGGGAGCGACCTTTCTCATGCTCCTCATCGTCGGAAACACCGCCACGCGCCTGGAGATTGTGCTGTCCCTGGCAAACTTCATCATTTTCTTCCTGATGACCAGGGATTACCGGCGGGTCAGCCCTAAGGAAATCAAGCGCAAGAAAGACTTCCAGACGCAGATCCGTCCCAAGAGCCGCGCCCATCACGTCTGCGCGGTCTGCGGCCGCACCGACGAGGACAGCCCGGGGATGGAGTTCCGCTACTGCTCCAAATGCGAGGGCAGCTACGAGTACTGCATGGATCATTTGTACACCCATCAACATATCAAGAAGTCCGACCTGAAATAACACCGGCCGGGCGCGCGAGACATTTTCAATTATGGAGGATTGAAGAGGAATGAAAAGAACGAAGATTATCTGCACCATGGGTCCCAATACCAACGACAAGAACATCCTGATGGAGCTGGCTAAGAATGGCATGAACGTGGCCCGTTTCAATTTCTCACACGGAGACTACAACGAGCACATGGGACGTCTGGAGCTGTTAAAGGAAGTGCGCAAGGAGCTGGATATCCCGGTGGCTGCGCTTTTGGACACCAAGGGACCGGAGATCCGCACCGGCGTTTTGAAGGACGGAAAGAAGGTAACCCTGAAGGAGGGCCAGACCTACACCCTGACCACCCGCGAGGTGGTGGGCGACGATCAGGTCGGCTACATCAATTACAGCGGCCTAAACGCGGACGTGGTTCCGGGAAATAAGATTCTGATCGACGACGGACTGATCGAGATGGACGTGGTGGAAGTGAAGGACACGGACATTATCTGCAAGGTGATCAACGGCGGCGAGCTGGGCGAGAAGAAGGGCGTGAACGTTCCCAACGTGAAAATCAAGCTCCCGGCCCTGACGGACAAGGACAAGGAGGACATTCTCTTTGGTATCAAGCAGGGCTTCGACTTCATCGCGGCTTCCTTCGTCCGCACCGCGGACTGCATCCGCGAGATCAAGGACATTCTGGAGTCCCACGGCTCCAGCATGAAGGTGATCGCAAAGATCGAGAACGCCGAGGGAATTGAGAACCTGGACGAGATCATCGCGGTCAGCGACGGAATCATGGTGGCCCGCGGCGACATGGGCGTGGAGATCCCGGCTGAGAAGGTTCCCTACATCCAGAAGATGATCATCCGCAAGTGCAACGAGCAGTGCAAGACCGTAATCACGGCCACCCAGATGCTGGATTCCATGATCCGCAACCCCAGACCCACCCGCGCGGAGGTGACGGACGTGGCCAACGCCGTTTACGACGGCACGGACGCGGTGATGCTCTCCGGCGAGACGGCCATGGGCAAGTACCCGGTGGAGGCCTTAAAGATGATGGCCACCATCGTGGAGGACTCCGAGTCCCACTTGGACTATGAGGCGTACCGCCGCCGCAAGGTGTCCAAGACCAACACCCAGAACATCTCCAACGCCGTGTGCTTCGCCTCCGTGTCCACGGCCCACGACCTGGGCGCCACCGCGATCATCGCTCCCAGCATCACCGGCTTTACCACCCTGATGTTAAGCAAGTGGAGACCCGGCGCCATGATCATCGGCATGTCCCCCAGCATGGCCACGGTGCGCCAGATGCAGCTGCAGTGGGGCGTGGAACCGGTATGGTCCCGCCGTGCGGACTCCACGGATGAATTGATCGAGAATTCCCTGGAGGAGCTCAAGAACAGAAAGATGCTGGTGGAGGGCGATCTGGTGGTGATCACCGCGGGCGTTGTGACCTACGCGAGACGCCATGAGGCGGCCACCCAGACAAATATCATGCGCGTGCTGAACGTGGAATAAATTGCTGGACAAAAGAGTCCGTACTGGAGTACAATGGTGCAAAAGCGCTGTGTATTCCGGGCGGACTTTTTGGTTATGCGGCGCCTTGCCGCGCTCCGGCTTAAGTTTTAGGATCAACGAAGGGAGAACATTACGGGATGGATAAGAGACCATTTGTGACATTGGAGAAACTGGAAGAGATTGTAAAAGAATACCCCACACCCTTTCACCTCTACGACGAGAAGGGGATCCGCGAAAACGCCATGAAGCTCAAGCAGGCGTTCGCCTGGAACAAGGGGTTCAGGGAGTACTTTGCGGTGAAGGCCACGCCGAACCCGTTTATTCTGAAGCTGCTTAAGGAGTGCGGCTGCGGCACGGACTGCTCCTCCATGACGGAGCTCATGATGTCCGAGGCCTGCGGCTTCTCGGGCCATGAGATCATGTTCTCCTCCAACGACACCCCGCCGGAGGAGTTCGCCTACGCGGCGAAGCTGGGCGCGATCATCAACCTGGACGACTACACCCACATCCAGTGCGTGGAGGAGACTCTGGGCTACATCCCGGAGACCATCAGCTGCCGCTACAATCCGGGCGGCGTGTTCAAGATCAGCAACGACATCATGGACAATCCCGGGGACTCCAAGTACGGGATGACCACGGAGCAGATTTTTGACGCCTTCCGGGTGCTCAAGGAAAAGGGCGCCAAGCACTTCGGAATCCACGCGTTTCTGGCCAGCAACACCGTGACCAACGAGTACTACCCGCTGCTCGCAAGGCAGCTGTTTGAGCTGGCGGTGAAGCTTAAGGAGGAGACCGGGGCCCACATCGCCTTCATCAACCTGTCCGGCGGAATCGGGATCCCCTACCGCCCCGACCAGGAGCCGAACGATATCCTGGTGATCGGCGAGGGCGTGCGCAAGGCCTACGAGGACGTTTTGGTGCCCGCGGGGATGGGCGACGTGGCGCTGTGCACGGAGCTTGGCCGCTTTATGCTGGGGCCCTACGGCTGCCTGGTGACCAAGGTGATCCACGAGAAGCACACCTACAAGGAGTACCTGGGCGTGGACGCCTGCGCGGTGAACCTGATGCGCCCCGCCATGTACGGCGCCTACCACCATGTGACGGTGATGGGCAAGGAGGATGCGCCCTGCGACCACATGTACGACGTGGTGGGCTCCCTGTGCGAGAACAACGACAAGTTCGCCATCGACCGGATGCTACCGAAGGTGGACAAGGGGGACCTGTTAGTGATCCACGACGCGGGTGCCCACGGGTTCGCCATGGGCTACAATTACAACGGAAAATTAAAGTCGGCGGAGCTCCTCTTAAAGGAGGACGGCTCGGTGCAGCTGATCCGCCGGGCGGAGACGGCAAAGGACTATTTTGCCACCTTCGACTTCTGCGGGCTGCTGGAGAAATATTGAGTGATTTTTAGGAAAGAGGGAGAACCAGATGGCAAAAATTGGTTTTATCGGGATGGGAAATATGGGGTCGGCCATCATGAGCGGCCTGTTAAAGAGCTACAAGCCGGAGGATATGATCTTTACGGCGGCCCACCTGGAGAAGATGGAGCGGGTGAGCGAGCGCACGGGCGTGCCCCACGCGGCTTCCAACAAGGACTGCGCCGCCCAGGTGAAGTACCTGGTGCTGGCGGTGAAGCCCCAGTACTTTGAGGCCGTGTTCACGGACATCCGCGAGGTCCTGCGGCCGGATCAGGTGATTATCTCCCTGGCGCCCGGCCTGACGATCCAGTCCTACAAGGAGCGCCTGGGCGCAGACAAGCGCATTGTCCGGGCCATGCCAAACACCCCGGCGCTTCTCGGCGAGGGGATGACCGGCGTCAGCTACGAGAGCGGGAGCTTTAGCGAGGAGGAGCAGGCGGAGATCGAGGCCATATTCGCCTCCTGCGGCAAGGTGCAGCTGGTGGAGGAGCGGTTGATGGACGCGGTGGGCTGCGTCAGCGGCAGCTCCCCGGCCTTCGTGTACATGTTCATCGAAGCCCTGGCCGACGGGGCGGTGAAGTACGGCCTGCCCCGGGCCGCGGCCTGCCAGATGGCGGCTCAGGCGGTTTTGGGGAGCGCCAAGATGGTGTTAGAGACGGGAAAACACCCGGAGCAGCTAAAGGACGAGGTCTGCTCGCCCGGCGGAACCACCATCCAGGGCGTGTCGGCTCTGGAGGAGGCGGGCTTTCGCAGCGCGGTGATAAAGGCCTGCGACGCCTGCTACAAAAAGAGCACGGAGATCAAGTAAAAACAGGGAATCGGCAGATGGGGCCTGGCGCTTTGCGCGGGCTCCGTTTTTGTGGAAATATCTGTCTGTGTGTGGTATACTGAAACCAACTGTGAAGGCAGGATAATCAAGAGGAAAAGAGAGGGATAATTTGCGATGGACGGCAAGGTAGAGAACGAGGGAATGCCGGTGGTGCGTCTGGACCGCCAGCTGAAATATCAGGGAAATATTTTAAAGATCTACGAGGACACGGTGCTGGCCAACGGCCACGAGGCCCACTGGGATTACATTCACCACGACGGCGCGGCGGCGGTGCTGCCGGTTGCGGACGACGGGAAGATCCTGATGGTGCGGCAGTACCGCAACGCCCTAAACCGCTATACGCTGGAGATTCCGGCCGGAAAGCTGGACGCCCCGGACGAGCCGAAGATTGAGTGCGCGTACCGGGAGTTGGAGGAGGAGACGGGCTTTCGGGTGGAGAACCTGGAGTACCTGATGAGCTTAAACACCACCGTGGCGTTCTGCGACGAGGCCATCGACATTTTCGTGGCCCACCACCTGATCCCGTCCAAACAGAATCTGGACGAGGACGAGGTGATCAACGTGGAGGCGTGGGAGCTTGCGGATCTGGAGGAGTTAATCTACACGGGAAAGATCACCGACGGGAAGACCATCGCCGCGATCATGGCCTACGCCAGGAAATACCGGTCAACGGACAAAAAGGACGAGGTGATTTCCTGACATAATATGTGGACGGGCGGCATAGATTGTGGTAAACAAGCTTAAGACGGCGGTGCGTGTCCGTGAAATTCAGACGGCTCAGAATGGAAGTAAGAAGTTTGACCTATCAGGATTGGCTGCTCGCCTGTTTTGTCCTCGGCGTCGCCGGGGGAACGGCGGCAGCCCATTTTTTTGGCGGGCAGACGGTGAAGTCCCAGGTGCTGGGGGGACTGGGGCCGGGGACGGTCCTTGACGCCTTGGAGCGCCGGGCGCTGTTCTTTCAGGTGCTGCGGGTGCGGGAGATGCAGCTGGCGGTGGGATGGCTCGTGGGGCTGACCGTGTGCAGCGTGCCGCTGTTCGGGCTCATCGCCGCGTGGGGCGGGCTGACGGTGGCGGTGCCCCTGAGCATTCTCACCAGCCAGAAGGGGCTTTTGGGGCTCCCGGCCTTTCTGTGCAGCGCGCTTCCCCAGGGGATCTGCTACCTCCTGGCGTGGGCGGTTTTAGCCATGTGGGCGGGGAACGGGGAGAAGCGGATCCACCTGGCGCCGTTTCTCGTCCTGCTTCTGCTGGGAGCCGCCGGGGCGCTCCTTGAGGTGTACATTAGCCCGGCGCTGTACGGATTTTTGTTTTGAGAAAGAGGAGAGAATACATGGGAGAACAAAAGAAACTGCGGTTTGTGATTGTGGGCTCCGGCTACCGGGCCCTGTTTTACGTGCGGATTGCCAGGGCGCTGCCGGAGCGCTTTTCGCTCTTAGCAATGGTCTGCCGCACGCCGGAGAAGGCGGAGCGCATAGCCAGAGAGCAGGGGATTTTCACCACCTGCGACGAGGCCCAGGCGGCGGCCATGAAACCGGATTTCGCCGTGGTGGCGGTGAGCAAGGCGTCCATCTGCGACGTGACGTTACACTGGGCTTCGATGGGAATCCCGGTGCTCTGTGAGACGCCGGCTGCCCTGGAGATGGACAGCCTGGTGAAGCTGTGGGAGGCAGCGAAGGGCGGCGCGAAGCTCCAGGTGGCGGAGCAGTACGCGCTCAGGGCCCCGCACAGCGCGCGGATTAAGGCGCTTGGCATGGGCTACCTGGGGGACCCCTACAGCGTGTCCCTTTCCGTGGCCCACGACTACCACGGGATCAGCCTGATGCGCCGGTATCTGGGCCTTGGCATCGGCGACATGGAGGTGTGCGCCAGGAAATATTTCTTCCCCGTGATGGGGACGGACTCCCGCAGCGGCCCGATCACGGACGGCCGGGTGGAACAGGCGGACCGGGTGCGCGCGGATTTCTTCTTTGAGGGCGGAACGGTGGGCTTCTACGACTTCTGCAAGGTCCAGTACCACACCTTTATCCGTGCCTCGCGGGTCACGGTGCAGGGCGTGAAGGGGGAGCTGGACGGCGACGTGCTGCGCTACATGGAGTGCGTGGACGGGCAGTTTTTGCCCCGGTCGGAGGCGTTTATCTCGGTGCCAGGGGCAGACGGGAAAAATCCCGATGAGATTCTCCTTGGCGGGCAGGTGATGTATAAAAACCCATTCCCGGGCAGCGGGCTGAACGAGGACGAGACGGCCATCGCGCGGATGCTGGATGGGATGGAGGCGTACCTGGACGGCGGGGACGAGGTGTACCCGCTTGCGGAGGCGCTGGAGGACGCGTACGGGCTGATCCTCATGAAGCGGGCCATGGAGCAGCCGGGCTGCGCGGTGAAATCGGAGAGGCGGCCCTGGGCGTAGGGGAGGCGTTCCGCCCGCGGCGGACGGACAGAGCTTAAAAGTGACCGGGCGATGACAGGAGACACAGGAAATTACATGGAGGGCAAGAGATGGATACAGTTCGCATGGCAATCATTGGCACAGGGATTATGGGACGGCAGTACGCACAGATGATCGACGGGGGCCAGGTTCCGGGGATGGAGCTGGCAGCGGTGGTCTGCCGCAGCCAGGAGGCGAAGGACTGGGCGCAGAGGGCGCTCTCGGGGCGCGAGGCGGTGTTTGACAGCGCCGACGCGCTGTACGGCAGAGAGGAGCTCTTCGACGGCGTTTTGCTTGTCACGCCCCACAGGAGCCACGAGGAGCTGGCGTCGAAGGCGTTCCGGCTTGGAAAGCACGTGTTCTGCGACAAGCCCGCTGGCGTCTCCGTCTGCGAGGCCAGGCGCATGAGCCGGGGGGCCGCAAAGGCGGGGGTGATCTACTCGGTGATGTTCCACCAGCGGCTGTACCCGAAGTACGCGCGGATCAAGGAGCTGTTGGATCAGGGCGTTCTGGGGGACATCTGCCGGGTCATGATGGTCAACACCCGGTACTACCGCACCGTTCTATATCACCACTCGGGCAGCTGGCGGAGCAGCTGGGCCGGGGAGGGCGGCGGAGCGCTGATCAACCAGGGGCAGCACCTTCTAGACATCTGGCAGTGGCTGTTCGGGCTGCCGAAAAGCGTGTACGCCCGGATTCCCTTCGGCAAGTACAACGACTTCACCGTGGACGACGAGGCGACGCTGTTTATGGAGTACCCGGACAAGATGACCGGGGTGTTCATGCTGAGCACCGGGGAGGCGGACTGGCAGGAGCGGCTGGAGATCGTGGGCACGGAGGGACGGATCGAGCTCAACATGGACGAGCTGCGCATTGAGCGGTTTGACCGCAATGTCAGGGAGTACGCCAGGGAGGCGGTGACCACCTCGCGGGAGGGGCTTTCGGTGAGCGAGACCGTGGAGGTGTTCCCGGAGGTGGCGAGGGAGCCCTACCAGGAGATGCTCATCAACTTTGCCGACTCCGTGCGCACCGGGGCAAAGCTCATCGTGCCGGGGCAGGAGGCGGAGGGCGCGCTGGAGCTGTCCAACGCCGCGTACCTGTCCGCGTGGACCGGACAGCCTGCGGCGCTGCCCGTGGACGGGGAGCGGTTTGAGGCGCTCCTTAAAGGGCAGGCGGACGCTTAAACGCCCTGCCCTGGGGCACAGAGGAAAAAGGACGGAATTTGTATGGCCAGAGAGACACATTTGGAGAAAAAACGGGAGTTTAAAATCAACAGAAGACGCGTCGAGCCCAACTATTCCATGGGCGATTCCCATTTTCATCCCTACTATGAAATCTTATATCTGGCATCCGGCAGCTGCGACATGGTGATCGGGGGCCGCCGCTACCACATGGAGGCGGGCGATCTGGTGCTGGTGCGGAGCATGGTCCTGCACCGCACCGTCTACCACGGCGACGGCGAGAGCGAGCGGGTGGTGGTCAACTTTAGCGAGGAGTACCTGGACATGCTGAAGGCCCAGTGCAGCGCCTCCCCGGTGGACGGGGCGTCCACCCACCTGTGCCTTTCGGTTCCCAAGGGGCGGAGGGACTACGTGGAGAGCCTGCTCGCGAGGATGGAGTTCGACGAGTGCAGCGAGGACGTCTACTACCGCCTGCTGTGTAAGATGCACCTCTATGAGCTCCTCATCTTCATCTACCACTGCGAGGCGGACGCATGGCAGCCGCCGTCGGAACCGGGCGAGGAGGCGGTCTGGCAGGCCTTCGCCTACATCCAGGCAAGCTGCGGCCAGGATTTGACGCTGGAGTCCGTGGCGGAGCGCTACCGCATGAACCCCACCTACTTTTCCAGGCGGTTTAAGCAGGTGACCAGCTACGGCTTCAAGGAGTATCTGGTGCTGGCCCGGGTGCGCCAGGCGTCGGTCATGCTCTTGGAGACGGAGGCCACGGTCACGGAGATCGCGGGCCGCTGCGGGTTTGCGGACAGCAATTATTTCAGCCAGGTGTTTAAAAAGGTAAAAGGAATCAGCCCGCGGGAGTACCGGAAGAATCCGGAGGCCATCTGACGGGCGAAGACAGGGGGATTTGCGTATGTGGATACTGTTTGCGTTTGGCTCCGCGCTGTTTGCGGGGATCACGGCGGTTTTGTCCAAGATCGGGATGCAGGACATTGACTCCGACGTGGGGACGGCGGTCCGCACCATCGTGGTGTTGGTCTTCTCCTGGATCATGGTGTTTCTCACGGGCTCGCTGGGGACCATCGGACAGATCAGCGGCAGGACCTTCCTGTTTCTGATCCTGTCGGGGCTTGCCACCGGCGCCTCGTGGCTGTTTTATTTCCGGGCCCTGCAGCTGGGCGATGTGAACAAGGTGGCCCCCATCGACAAGTCCAGCACGGTTCTCACCATGCTGCTGGCGTTCTTCATCCTGGGCGAGGATTTAGGGCCGCTCAAGATCCTGTGCATGGTGCTCATCGGCGCGGGGACGCTTTTGATGATCCAGAAGAAGGCCGACGCCTCGCGCTCGGGGCAGAGGGGCTGGCTCACCTGCGCCCTCCTGTCCGCCGTGTTCGCCAGCTTGACCGCGATTCTGGGGAAAATTGGAATCCAGGGAGTGGAGTCCAACCTGGGGACAGCCATCCGCACCTGCGTGGTCCTTGTGATGGCGTGGCTGATGGTGTTTGTCAAGGGAAAGCAGCACAGCCTGAACGCCATCGGCCTCAAGAGCGGCTTCTTCCTGGTGCTCTCGGGCCTCGCCACCGGCGGCTCCTGGCTCTGCTACTACCGGGCGCTGCAGGACGGCCAGGCCAGCATCGTGGTGCCCATCGACAAGCTGAGCATCCTGGTCACGATTCTGTTCTCATGGCTGTTCCTAAAGGAGAAGCTGGACCGGAAGGCCGCGGCGGGCCTGGGGCTTTTGGTGGTCGGAACGCTGCTGCTTTTGCTGTAGCGGGCGAAAATTGGAATTTTAAGGAAGGGGGAACATAGGATGTCAGAGAGACGGGTCAGGCAGAGAATCGGGCGGCTGTGGTGGGCGCTCTTTGTCCCGGCTGCCGCAAATATGCCCCTCATCATCTGGCGCGCGTGCGCCCTGGCCTTTGGGGACGCGGTTCCCCTCTGGGCATGGCTCGCCGGGGGCATGGTCCTGGCCCTGACCTGGGCCTGGCTTTTGTACCTGCACATCCACCCGTTCCCGCGGGAGGAGTTCGCCACCAGGCGGCTGGCGGTGATGGAGGGCGGGAGACATCTGTGCCGCCTGGGGCTCTTTGGCATGGCCGTGCAGTGCTTGGTCGCAATTTTTATCTACCCGGCTTTGCCCGGGGACTCCCCCGCGCCCGGAGGAGCCGGGTGGGGGAGAATCGGGGTTCTGACGCTCTGCCTCCTCTACGCGCTTGGCGTGCTCTTTCTGCTGCTGTGGAATGGCATCCTGCGGATGTTCTTCACCTCCAAGCACCTGCGGGCCCTGACGAGGCTTCTCATGTTCCTTGCCATGTGGATTCCGGGGGTCAACCTGGTAGTCCTGTGCTACGCCATGCGAAAGGTCCACGGGGAGTACGACTTTGAGTGCTACAAGGAGGCGGTGCGCTTTGTGCGCCGGGAGTCGGACCTGTGTAAGACAAGGTATCCGCTGGTGCTGGTCCACGGCGTGGGCTTCCGGGACCTCCGCTATTTCAACTACTGGGGCCGGATTCCAAGGGAGCTGACCCGCTACGGCGCCACCGTGTACTACGGGAACCAGGAGGCGTTCGCCACCGTGGCGCGAAACGCCGGGGACATCCGCTTTAAAATCCAGCAGGTTCTGGAGGAGACGGGGTGCGGGAAGGTGAACATCATCGCCCACTCCAAGGGCGGGCTGGATTCCCGCTACGCCATCAGCCGCCTGGGCATGGCGCCCTATGTGGCCTCCCTGACGACGGTCAGCACGCCGCACAGGGGCTGCCGGTTCGTGGACTACGCGTGTAGGCTGCCGGACGGCTTCTACCGGGGCGTGGCGCGGATTTTCGACTACTGGTTCGGCCGGTTTGGGGACGCGCACCCGGATTTCTACCAGGCCACCAGGCAGTTTTCCACCGGGGCCAGCAGGCAGTTTAACGAGGAGGTCCCGGACATGCCGCAGGTGTACTACCAGAGCTATGCCACCGCCATGAAGGACTTTCTCAGCGATCCCCTGCTCTCGGTTCCCTACCTGCTCATAAAGCCGTTAGAGGGGGAGAACGACGGCCTTGTGAGCACGGAATCCGCAAAATGGGGGGACTTTAAGGGGATCGTGCGAAACCGGAGGCATCGGGGGATTTCCCACGGGGATATCATTGATCTGAAACGGGAGGATTACAGGGGTTTTGATGTGGTTGAGTTCTATGTGAAGCTTGTGGCGGACCTGCGCGAGCGGGGATTCTAGGGCGGTTTTTGCCTGTGGGGGATACACGGCGCAGGCGGCCTGTGATAAAAAAATTCGCGGGAATTTTACAACATATTGGGAGGCGAAATAGGGGCGTTCCAATATGTAGTATGTTTTATGTTAATCAGCCCGAAAACGGCATTGAAGTGGGAAAAATGTGTTTGATTTTATCGAAAAATGTAGATATAATGATAGTCAGCACACCGGAAAATGCGGTGTTTGTGAATGTTAGGGGTTAGGGGATAGAAACTATGACGACCGACATAAAAAGCTTTATCGGATACCTTGAAAATGAAAAAAAGGCATCCAAAAACACGGTCATATCTTACCAGAGAGATCTGATACAGCTGGCAGCTTACCTTGCGAAGAGTGGAATCACCGAGGTAGAAAAGGTGACCAAGACCAGCCTGAATTCTTATATACTATATCTGGAAAAAGAAGGAAAAGCCACCACCACGATCTCGCGGGAGCTGGCTTCTATTAAGGCATTTTTTCACTATGAGTTCCGGGAGGGAAGAATCCACCGGGACCCGGCGGAATTTGTCAAGGCGCCCAAGGTGGAGAAGAAGGCACCGGTGATTCTGTCGGTCAATGAGGTCAACGCCCTGCTGGCCCAGCCCGGGTCCGGCACGCCCAAGGAGCTGCGGGACAAGGCGATGCTGGAGCTGCTCTACGCCACCGGCATCCGGGTGTCGGAGCTGATCAACCTGAAGCTGGACGACGTGAACATGCAGGTGGGCTACATCACCTGCCGCGACCGCAACAAGGAGCGGATGGTGCCCTTCGGCAAGAACGCCCGCCAGGCGCTGGTCCAGTACATGGGCCAGGCCCGCACGGAGCTGCAAAAGGGGAAAACCTCGGAGTGGCTGTTCACCAACTGCAACGGCCAGGCCATGAGCCGCCAGGGCTTCTGGAAGCTGATCAAGCACTACGGGGAAAAGGCCGGGATCAAGACCGATATCACCCCCCACACCCTGCGCCACTCCTTCGCCGCCCACCTGATCCGCAGCGGCGCGGACATCCACGCCGTGCAGGCCATGCTGGGTCATTCCGACACCGCGACCACGCAGGTGTACACGAACTACACGGCGTCGTGCTGATAATGGGTGCGGGAACGGCGTGCGGGAAAAGCTGCACACTGGCACTTGACAAACGAGTGGTAGCTCGGATATAATGAAATTTGTGTGATGCGGCTATGGCGGAATTGGCAGACGCGATGGATTTAGGTTCCATTGGGAGACCGTGCAGGTTCGAGTCCTGTTAGCCGCAGGTTAAAACCCTTGAATTCTTTTCAAGGGTTTTTGTGTTATACAGCACTGGCAGGGATCATTCTGGCACAACAGAAGGAGGGGAGCGGCGATGAAGGAGACAATCGACTACTACAACAGCCACGCGAAATCGTACATCGACAGCACCGTGGATGTGGAGTTCTCGGAGACGCAGGAGCGGTTTCTGGGATATTTAAGCCCTGGGGCGCGCATCCTGGATTTTGGCTGCGGCTCCGGCAGGGATACGAAATATTTCCTGGGCAGAGGCTTTCTGGTGGACGCGGTGGACGGCTCGGAGGAGTTTGTGAAGCGCGCCGGCGCGTACACCGGGATCAAGGTCCGGCAGCTGTTGTTTCAGGAGCTTGACGAGCAGAACCGCTACGACGGGATCTGGGCGTGCTCCTCGATTCTCCACCTGACCCTCGGGGAGCTTGAGGACGTGTTCGGGCGGATGGCGCGCGCCCTGGTTCAAGGGGGGATACTCTATACGTCGTTTAAGTACGGGACGGCGGAGGGCCTGCGAAACGGGCGGTATTTTACGGACATGACGGAGGAGAAGATGGGGCATCTGCTGGAAAAAACAGGAGTTTTTGAGACTGTGGAGATGTGGGTGACATCGGACGTGCGGCCGGGGAGAGCGGATGAGAAATGGTTGAACATGATTTTGCGGAAGAGATAGAGGAGCGGGAGGACTGGCAGGGCCGGCGGGAGGCCCAGCCGGAAGCACAGCTGGGGACGCCGTTTGCGGTGAGCCCCTGCGAGGCCATCACGGGGGGCAGGGACCGGAACAAGTACCTGCTGTACCAGCTGAAGGTCAGCATGCTGCATGCGGAGCAAATTGACATAATCGTGTCCTTCCTGATGGAGTCCGGGGTGCGGATGCTCCTGGACGATCTGAAGGCGGCGCTTGAGCGGGGCGTGCGAATCCGGATTCTCACGGGGAATTACCTGGGGATCACGCAGCCCGGGGCGCTGTATCTGATCAAGGACAAGCTGGGGGACCAGGTGGACCTGCGGTTTTACAGCGAGAAGGGGCGCTCCTTCCACCCCAAGTCCTACATATTTCACCGGGGAGAGCTGGGGGAGATCTACATCGGATCCTCCAACGTGTCGAGGAGCGCGCTGACCTCGGGGATTGAGTGGAACTACCACTTTGACAATCAGCGGGACCGGGAGAATTTTGATCAGTTCTGCGGGGCATTCGAGGACCTGTTTTACAACCACTCGGTGGTCATCGACGACGCGGTCTTGGAGCAGTATTCCCGAGAGTGGAAGAAGCCGGCCGTGCAGCGGGATCTGGACCGGTACGACCTCCTAAAACAGGAGCCGGAGGAGAAGGTGGAGCCGCTGTTTCAGCCCAGGGGGGCGCAGATTGAGGCGCTGTACGCGCTGAAGAACAGCCGGAGGGAGGGCGCCGACCGCGGGCTGATTTTTGCGGCCACCGGGATCGGAAAGACCTACCTGGCGGCCTTTGACTCCCAGGACTATGGGCGGGTGCTGTTTGTGGCGCACCGGGATGAAATTCTGCGGCAGGCCGCGGACAGCTTCCGGAATGTGAGGCGGTCCGACGACTATGGATTTTTTACCGGGAAGGTGAAGGAGACCGGGAAGTCGGTGGTCTTCGCCTCGGTTTACAGCCTGGGGAAAACGGCGTATCTGAATGAGCGGTATTTTTCGCGGGATTATTTCGACTACATTGTGATCGACGAGTTCCACCATGCGGTGACGGACCAGTACCGGCGGATCATGGAGTACTTTAAGCCCAAATTCCTGCTGGGGCTGACGGCCACGCCGGAGCGCATGGACGGGAGAAGCATCTATGAGCTCTGCGACTACAACGTGCCCTACCAGATCAGCTTGAAGGAGGCCATCAACAAGGGGATGCTGGTGCCGTTCCACTACTACGGCATCTACGACGAGACGGTGGACTACTCCGGCCTGCACCTGGTGAAGGGACATTACCTGGAGGAGGAGCTGACGAGGGAGCTGACCGTGAACCGGCGCTATGAGCTGATCTGGCGCCATTACATGAAGTACCGGTCCCGGCGGGCCCTGGGCTTTTGCTGCTCCCGCAGGCACGCCGAGGAGATGGCGCGGGAATTCTGCCAGCGGGGCATCCCGGCGGCCGCCGTGTACAGCGACGCGGACGGCGAGTACTCCGAGGACCGGGCGCTGGCCATCAAAAAGCTGCGGGACGGGGACCTGCGGATCATCTTCTCGGTGGACATGTTCAACGAGGGCTTAGATATCACGGAGGTGGATATGGTCATGTTCCTGCGCCCCACGGAGTCGCCGGTGGTGTTTTTGCAGCAGCTGGGGCGTGGGCTCAGAAAGAGCCGCGGGAAAGAGTACTTAAATGTGCTGGACTTTATCGGCAACTACGAGAAGGCGGGATCCGCGCCCTTTCTGCTCAGCGGCCGCCCATACTCCAGCGCGGCGGCGATCCGTATGAGTCAGCAGGACTTCGAGTTCCCGGACGACTGCATGGTGGATTTCGATTTGCGGCTGATCGATCCGTTCGGAGAGATGGCGAAGCGGCGGGCCAAAAAGGACGACCGGGTCCGGGAGGAGTACTTTAGGATCAAGGAGCAGCTGGACGGGAAGGTGCCCACGCGCATGGATCTGTTCACCTGGATGGAGGACGAGGTCTTCCAGCTGTGCGCGGGGATGAAGAATAGCCCGTTTAAGCATTACCTGCGGTATCTGGATAGCCTCGGGGAGTTGGGCGAGCGGGAGCTTGCGATTTTTCGGGGGATCGGGAACGAGTTCCTGGAACTTTTAGAGACCACCCAGATGTCCAAGTCCTATAAGATGCCGGTGCTTCTGGCGTTCTACAACGGCGGCGATATCAAGATGGCCATCGACGAGGAGGACATCTACCGCAGCTACATGGCCTTTTACCGGTCTGCCAATAACTGGAAGGATCTGGAAAAAGATAAGGGGACCAGCGATTTTAAAAGCTGGGACAAAAAGCGGTGCGTCAGCGAGGCGGTGAAGAACCCGGTCCATTTCCTGCTCCAGTCCGGGAACGGATTTTTTGTGAAGGAAGAGGGCGCGGTGCTGGCGCTGAACCCGCAGCTGCGCGAGGCGGTTGCACTTCCCGGGTTTGCGGAGCAGATGAGGGATGTGATCGACTTTCGGACGATGGATTATTATAGGAAGAGGTATGAGAGTGGGGGGAGGTAGAGAGGGAACGGATTGATTTTGCGGCGAGGGAGGTTGGTTGCGCCGGGAAGAGATGAAGCGGGGGGACGGTCAGAAACACAAGATAGAAACACGAAATAGAAACATGAAATAGAAACATGAAATAAAAACCCAGAGCGGCAGGCTTTTGCAGATATTTTATCCGCAAAAGGTCTGCCGCTTTTACATTTCCTTCCTGAAATTTCCGCCCAATCTCCTATATTATCCAATATTGGATAATACAAAACCCTCTCAACCTCAACCATCCACGCCCTCTTCCAAATTTCTACTCAATATATTGATAACATCCCTCGAAAACCCCTGGAATTTTACCTATACTTTACATTTTACTTACTTATGGCCCGCCGCTACGAACAAGCATTGGCATGGATTGCCGAAGCTGCCGGAGATGATCTTTTCCTC
>USJW01000014.1 GCA_900555045.1 uncultured Clostridium sp.
ATGATATCATTTTTTGAAGAAAAATAGTAGTAAATACTTCCTTTTCCGATGCCGGCCTTTTGGGCAATATCACTGACCGATATGGCCTGCGCCGAGGAGCCGTTCATCAGCTCCTGCATGGCATCCAGGATTAAATCCCGTTTATTACAATTTTGCATAAAATTATGCCCCCGAATCTTCTGAATCAGCCCAAGTATAGCAGATAATCCGCGAAAAAGCTACACTTGACTACCGGTCGAAAAAGTGGTAAGGTGGATTCAATACCGATTCGACCGGCGGTCGAAAAATGGCGGCACAGAGAAATGAGGGAAGAGATGATCTATCTGACCACCTACCGGACAGAAAACCGGAGGGCGGACCGTGAGCGGGAGCACCGTCTCGGGCGGTTGCTGCTGGCGGCCGGGCTCATGCGGGAGTACGGCAGGACCTGGGAGACAACGCGGGATGAGGCGGGAAGGCCGCATCTCCTGGGGGCGGTTCCCGGCGTGGATTTTAATATTTCTCACACCCGGGGCCTCGTGGTCTGCGCGGTGAGCGGCTGCCGGGTGGGAGTGGACGCAGAGCTCATCCGCCCGGTGCCGGAGCGCCTGGCGAGGCGGGTCCTGGCGGAGGAGGAGTTGATCCTTCTGGAACGGACGGCTGAGAACAGCGGGGCAGAGGCGGCCGCGGAGCTGTTTACACGGCTCTGGACGCTCAAGGAGAGCTACGGCAAGGCCACCGGGGCGGGCTTGGGGTATCCCCTGCGGGAGACCGTGTTTTCCAGGAGGTCGGACGGGGGCTGGGAGGGAAATACGCCGGGCTTTGTGTACTACCAGTCCAAGGTGTATGGGCGCTATGTGATCTCCGTGTGCCTTGAGGAGAGCGGGGATATGAAAAATAAAGTCAATCGAGAGGAGCAATGACATGACCTATCAGGAGTTTTTTGAGCAGATCAAGGAAAAGTTTATGAGAGCGGATGTGAGCAGTGTGACGGAGCATCTGGCGTTTCAGTTTAATATCACCGGGGAGGCCGCGGGGGCCTTCTACGCGGAGGTGAAGGACGGAGTGCTCTACGTGGAGCCCTACGAGTACTACGACCGGGACGCGATCTTCACCTGTTCCGCCCAGACGCTTTTAAAGCTGGCCGACGGGAAGATGGACCCCATCGCCGCGTTCACCCTGGGAAAGCTTAAGGTGGACGGGAGCATCGAGAAAGCGCTGATGGTGCAGAAGTTTCTGTAGTGTCCGCCGGGCGGGAGGCGTTTGACCCCACCCGGCAGGCACCGCAAGGCCCTTGCGGCCGGAAAGGAGTATGACCATGGGAATTGGAAAATGGATGCTGGGGGCCGCCGCTTGTGGGGCTGCGGCGGAGTACGGGATTGCCGGATATTTTTTCCGGCGCACGATGCTCAGGAGCAACGCCAGCCGGGAGCGGACGCGGGATATGGCGGGCACGGACTGGGACGCTTACATACCGGGGATCCGGGCCAGCAAGGCATGGATCCACACGCAGCCGCAGGAGGACGTGTTCATCGAGTCGGAGGACCATCTTTTGCTGCACGCCACCTATTTTCCGGGAACCGGCTCCGACCGGGCGGTCATCTGCTTCCACGGCTACACCAGCGAGGGGTTAAATGACTTCTCCTCCATCGCGAAGTTCTATCTGGAGATGGGCTACCGGCTCCTGGTGGTGGATGAGCGGGCTCACGGGAAGAGCGAGGGGACCTACATCGGCTTCGGCTGCCTGGACCGGAGGGACGCGATGCTCTGGATCCAGGAGATGATGCGGCGCATGGGGACGGATTGCCGGCTGTTTCTCCACGGGATCTCCATGGGCGGCGCCACGGTGCTGATGGCCACGGGCCTCAAGCTGCCGCCCCAGGTGCGCGGGGTGATCTCGGACTGCGCGTTCACCTCCGCCTGGGAAGTGTTCGCCTCGGTGCTGCGCTCCTCATACCACATGCCCGCCTTCCCGGTCATGCAGATCGCGGACCGGATGGCCAGGGAGTACGCGGGCTACGGGCTCAACGAGTGCAACGCCAGGGATGAGGTGCGAAAGGCCGGGGTGCCGGTGCTGTTGATCCACGGGGAGGCGGACACGTTTGTCCCCAGCAGCATGGCCTATGAGCTGTATGACGCCTGCAAATCGCCCAAGGATCTGGTGATGATCCCCGGGGCAGGGCATGCGGAGGCATACTACAAGGACACGAAGCGGTACGAGAAAGCGATCAGGGCGTTTTTAAGCCGGGAGGATGAGAGAGGATGAAGACCAGAAAGGGTTACAGGGTTTACCCGTTGACTGCGGCGCAGAAGCTGCATTTCTACTGCTTAAAGTACTGTCCGAAGAAGCAGGTGTTAAACATCGGCTCCAGCCTGACCATCGAGCAGAATCTGGACCGGGAGGTCCTTAAGGAATCCATCTATCATGCCTATGAGCGCTGCGAGGCCATGCGTCTGCGCTTCGCCAGAGACAAGGACGGCACGGTGTACCAGTACGTGGTGGACCAAGAGACCAGGGAGATCGAGCACTTCGACTTCACCGGGTGGCGGGAGGAGGACGCGGAGAACAAGCTTCGCGAGTGGACCGAGATCCCCTTTGCCCGCTACGACTCCCCCATGAACCGAGTGGTGATGATCCGGATGCCGGACGGCTTCGAGGGGCTCTATATCGCGGTGGACCACATGACCATGGACGCCCAGTCCCTGATTGTCTTTTTCCGGGATGTGATCGAGCTGTACTGCAACAAGAAGTATGAGGGGCTGGAATTTCCGAAGGATATGTCTTCCTATATAAAGCAGCTGGAGAAGGACCTGGCTTACGAGGCGGGCAGCTCTGCGAGCAGGAGGGACCGGGAGTTCTTTGAGAAGCTGATCGCCTCCTCGGAGCCGATTTTCACGGATATCCATGGGAGGAAAAAGCTGGAAGAGGAGCGCAGGGCCAAGGGGGACCCGAACCGCCGGGCCGCCGTCAACACCTCCACCAACGTGGAAGCCAACATCACAAACTTCCACCTGGAGGAGGAGCCGTCCACGCGGCTCATAAACTTCTGCGAGCAGAACGGGATTTCCATGGTGTGCCTGCTGCTTATGGGGCTCAGGACCTATCTGCAGAAGGAGAACGGCGAGGACGACATCTCCCTGACGACGACCATTGCCAGGCGTGCGACGCTGCTGGAGAAGCGCTCCGGCGGAAGCCGGATCCACTGCTTCCCGTTTCGGACCATCGTTCCCCTTGAAGATTCGTTCATGGAGGGGCTCTCAAAAATCCGGGACGCGCAGAACCAGTATTTTCGGCATGCCAACTACAGCCCCTCAGAGTACTACAATTACCGGAAAAATTATTACGGCCTGGAGGACGGGCAGACCTACGAGTGCATGAGCCTGACCTATCAGCCGCTCACCATGAAGGGCAACGGACCGGGGCTTGACAAGCTGGGGGACATCCGCTACAAGACCGGGCGCTACTCCAACGGCGTGGCGGCCCACACACTGTACCTGACGGTCAGCCACCGGGCCTCGGACAACGGGCTGGACTTCGGGTTTGAGTATCAGACCGGCGTGGTGACGCCGGAGATGTTGGAGTATATCTACTATTATCTGTGCCGCATCATGTTCCGCGGGATCGAGGATCCGAGCCGGACGGTGGGCGAGATTATCAGTATGGTGTAATCGGGCGGGTATGCGCCCAAAATGAAGGAGGAATCGGATATGTTGGAAGAATTGAAGGAAATCATTTGTCAGTATGTGGACGTGGACCCGGAGACGATCACGGGCCAGTCCCGGTTCATCGAGGATCTGGGATTCAACTCCTACGACTTCATGAGCATGGTGGGAGAGATCGAGGAGCGCTATGACGTGGAAGTGGAGGAGCGCGAGGTGATCAAGGTCAAGACCGTGGATGACGCGGTGGCATATATCCAGTCGCTGGAGGAGTAGGCAAAGGAGCAGCTGCGGCGCGGCGGCGGACGGGAGGTCCGCGAGAGGGAGGAACCAAAAAAATGGCAGTACAGACAATGAAAGACATTATCGACTATGGGGCAGAGACTTACGGGAGCCAGGCGGCGTTCCGCTACAAGGTTCGCAAGGAGATTGTGGAGAAGACCTACCTGGACGTAAAGCGTGACAGCGAGGCCTTTGGCCGGGCCTTAGACAAACTGGGGCTTTTGGGGACCCATGTGGCCCTGATCGGCCCCACCAGCTACGAGTGGGTGGCCAGCTACTTCGGGGTCACCAACAGCGGAGGCGTCGCGGTGCCGGTGGACGCAGGGCTTCCGGCGGCCGAGGTGTGCGAGCTATTAACCCGGGCCGACGTCAGCGCCCTGGTGTACGACGAACTCCGGGCGGATGTGGCGGCGATGGCCAGGGAAAAATGCCCGGGGATCCGTGCCATTGTTTCTATGCAGAGGACGGGCGGGGAGATATCCGGGGAGCGCGCAGAGCAAACCGGCGGGGAGGCGTCCAAGGCGGGCGCGAGCCAAACCGGCGGGGAGGCGTCCAAGGCGGGCGCAGAGCAAACCGGCGCCGCGGCGTCCCCTGCGCCTGAATTTTTCTCTCTCAGCCATCTTCTTGCGGACAACCGCGGAAGCTTTTCGGGCCGTCCGGACCCGGATCAGCTGTGCGCCATTCTGTTCACCTCCGGCACCACGGGGAAGAGCAAGGGGGTTATGCTGACCCACCGGAACCTGACGGACAATGCCGTCAGCGTGGGTATGGGGATCCCGTCCGGCACCGTGTCCATGACGCTCCTCCCCATCCACCACGCCTACTGCTTCACCATGGACATCTTAAAAGGGCTTTATATCGGCCTGACCATCTGCATCAACGACTCCATCATGCATGTGGCGAAGAATATGAAGCTGTTTAAGCCGGAGATCGTGCTCTTGGTGCCCATGGTCATCGAGTCCATCTACGCCAAGCTGCGGGACGCGGGCAGCCTGGTACCCAAGAAGCTGGCGGCGAAGGCGGCCTTCGGCGGGAACCTAAAGACCATCTGCAGCGGGGGCGCCTATTTGGATCCGGATTACGTGGACCGCTTCGCGGAGTACGGGATCACCATCCTTCAGGGCTACGGCATGACCGAGTGCTCCCCGGTTATCAGCACCAACCTGCCCTGGGACAGCCGCAAGGGCTCCGTGGGCAAGCTGCTGCCCAACTGTGAGGCCAAGGTGGTGGACGAGGAGATCTGGGTGCGGGGCTCCAGCGTGATGCAGGGGTACTACAAGATGCCCCAGGAGACATCGGAGGCGCTGGAGGACGGATGGCTTAAGACCGGCGACCTGGGGTACGTGGACGGCGACGGCTTCGTCTACATCACGGGGCGCAAGAAGAACCTGATCATCCTGGCCAACGGGGAGAATGTGTCCCCGGAGGAGTTGGAGAACCAGCTGAGCCGAAGCCCGCTCGTGAAGGAAATTCTGGTGCGGGAAACCGGAAAGGTCATCCAGGCCGAAATTTTCCCGGACTATGAGTATGTGAAGAAAAAGCATGTGAAGGACGTGAACGGGGAGCTCCAGGCGCTGATCGACGAGTTTAACCGGGATATCCCGGTGTACAAGCGCATCCACAGCCTGGTGGTGCGGGAGACGGAGTTTGAGAAGACGCCGTCGAAGAAGATTAAGAGGGGGCAGTGAATTTTAAAAACGAGCCGGAAGGGCATAACCATTTGCCCCTTCCGGCTCGTTCCTATTTAATCAGTTCCATTTTTAACGGCATCATCAGATGCTCCATCAGCACCTGGTAGGCCATGTCCGCGTTTCCGTCGTGCAGGTGGCGGCAGAGGTCGGTGTGCTCCTCGTAGGTGGTCTGGGCGCGCCCGGGGATCGCCAGGGCGTTTAAGGTGGTCAAGTGGATCATGTAGAGGAGGCGCTGGAACAGGTGGTCGAACTCGCTGTTCTTAGCGTAGTGGACCAGGAGCAGGTGGAACTGGTGGTCCTCCTCCACGAAGGCGTCGGGAAAATGGGGGGATTCCAGGGCGGCCCGCTGGCGCTCCAGGGACTTCTCCATGTCCTTCAGCAGTTTCTGAAAGCGGCGCTCCTCCTCCCGGGAGGCGGCCAGGTGAATGCAGAAGCCCTCGATGGCGCAGCGCACGTGGATGGACTCGCGCATGGTGTTCTGGTCCAGCTGGCGGATTTTGAAGCCGCGGCTGGGGATGATGGTGATGTAGCCGTCCTGGGACAGGCACTGGAGCGCCTCGCGCAGAGGCGTGCGGGAGATCCCCAGCTCCCGGGCCAGGCGGGTCTCGGAGTAGAGAACGCCCGCGTCAAAGGCTTTTGAGAGAATCTTTTCTTTTATAATATTGTAGGCCTGGGATTGCAGTGAATCGGTCTCGTTCATAGAAAACATGCCAAACTCCTTCGCGCGGCGCAGCCGCTTTCAATTCGATCAAATACTCTGTCCATATCATACCCCAGAAAAAGATGAAAGTCAATGAAAATGGGTCTTGACCGGTATACCGGTATACTGGTATAATGGAATCATCAAGAGAAATTACATAAAAACATAGAGTTGAAAAACGAGGAGGTATATGTAATGAGCGTATGTGAACTTGGCAATGGATTGAGAGTGATTGATCTGACAAAGCAGCTGGATCCGGCAACTGAGACCAGGCGGTGCCACCTGTTCCGCTTCAACACCGGCGGCCCGATCCCGGATTTCCACACCATCATGGACCTGACCAGCCATCTGGGAACCCATGTGGAGTGCCCCTACCACCACAACGACAACTGGACCGATGTGCAGGGCCTGCCGATTAACACCTTCATGGGCCGCGCCATCTATGTGAACATCACCCACATGGAGCCCAACGGCAAGATCATGGCGGCGGATTTAGAGAAGGCCTGCGGCGACCGCATCAAAGAGGGAGATATCGTGATTCTGGATTCCCAGTACAAGATTCCGCCCTTCACCCCGCTGACCAACACCCCGGATGACAAGCGCCTTGTGATCTGCCGTGAGACTGCGGAGTGGCTGAAGGAGAAAAAGGTGAAATGTGTGGGCTTCGGCGACGGCGTGTCCATCGAGAGCAACAACACCGACGTGTCCGCGTTCCACGACGTTCTGATGGAAGTGAACGTTGTATTCCTGGAGGTGCTGCAGAACCTGGAGGAGCTGACAACTGACACCTTCTTCATGTCCTACGCGCCCATCCCGATCAAGGGCTTAGATTCCTGCCCGATCCGCGCTTACGCGATTGAGGGTATTGCCGAGTTCTCCAAATAAAAGAAGGTGAGGTTGTAATGAAAATTGCTGTAATTGGCGCGGGGGCCATGGGCTCGATCTATGGCAGCCATTTGTCACTAAACAATGAGGTTTACATGGTGGACACAGCCGAAGCGGTGGTGGATCACATAAGCCGCGAGGGGATCTGTCTGGAGGAGGACGGCGGGCAGAATGTCTACCGGCCGATGGCGGTTACCTCCACGGAGGGGATGGAGCCGGTGGATCTGGTGATTCTGTTCGTGAAGGCCCTGTATTCCCGGGCAGCCATGGCAGCGAACCACAGCCTGATCGGCCCGGATACCTACGTGCTGACTCTCCAGAACGGCTCCGGGCATGAGGATATCCTGGGCGAGTTTGTGCCCCAGGAGCGAATCATCATCGGCACCACTGAGGACAACGGCGCGGTGCTTGGCATGGGACACATCCGCAGAGGCGGCGTTGGAAACACCAACGTGGGCATGCTGACGGAGGACAAGGACCAGTTTTTGCCCAGGCTCAAGAAGGCCTTTGACTGCTGCGGGTTCAACGTACGGATCAACGACAACATCCAGCAGCTGATCTGGGATAAGCTGTTCACCAACGTGTCCCTGAGCGCGGTGACCGGTATCCTGCAGGTGGACATGGGGTATATCGCGGACAATGAGCATGCCTGGAACATGACCGCCCGCCTGATCCGTGAGGCTGCCGCGGTGGCCAGAGGTCTGGGCCTTCGGGCGGACGACGAGGAGATCCTTGAGAAGGTGAAAAAGACTTCCCAGATGTCGCCGAACGGCTGTACCTCCATCCGGGCCGACCTTCGGGACGGTCGGAGGACTGAGGTGGACACCATCAGCGGCTCCGTGGTGCGGGCGTCGAAGAAGTGCGGCGTGCCGGCGCCGACCCACGAGTTTGTGGTGGAGATGGTGCATGCCATGGAAGGGCGCAAGTAGCCTTAAGACGGTAATGAGATAAGTGAGAAATCCCTCTTTTTCTGCGGGAAAACGGCTGTGAATCCTGGCCGGTTTTCCGCGAAAGAGAGGGATTTTTGCGTGGAAGCTTATTTCATGGTTGCTGACGGCGCAGAGCGCGGGTATAATCAGATCAGGTGGATATTTGTGCTGGAAAATGACGATAAAATGGGAAAATATGGGGAGGTACAGGCGATGGAGAAAAAGATTTATGTGGCGTCAATCACGCCTTTTGACGGAAACGGGCAGGTGAACGAGGGGGCGCTGCGGCAGCTCTGGGAGAAAAATCTGGCCCAGGGCGCGGATGGATTTTTCATCGGCGGGAGTTCCGGGGAGTGCTTTCTGCTCGCCGAGGCCGAGCGCATACGCTCGTTTGAGCTGGCGGCGGAGTACGCGGACCGGACGGACATCATCGCTCATGTGGGGGCAATCCGCACGGAGGAGGCGGTGACCTACGCGAAGAAGGCCAGGGAGTTTGGAATCCGGCAGATTGCGGCCACGCCGCCGATCTATTTTGGTTTTTCAGCCAAGGAGATCGCCGGGTACTATTACGATATCGCAGAAGCCGCGGATGCGCCGGTGCTGTACTACAACATTCCCAGCAGCACGCACAGGGAGCTGGACCTGGATAACCCGGAAATTCAGGCGCTTCTCAAATCCGGGGCCGTGGGGGCATCAAGCACACCAGCCTGAACCTGCTCCAAATGGAGCGTCTGCGCAGTCTGAATCCGGCTATCAAGTGCTATGGGGGATTCGAGAGCTGCATGGTGGCGTTTTTGGCCTTCGGCTGCGACGGATTTATCGGGAGCAGCTTCAACTTTATGCTGCCCCAGTTCAGGCGGATTATGGAGCTGTACCTGGAGCACCGGGAGGACGAGGCCAGGCGGCTGCAGTCCAGGAGCAACAATATTTTGGACGTGCTGCTGAGAAATGGGCTGTGCGCCGGGCTTAAATATGTGGTGACGAAGGACGGAATCCCTGCCGGGGAAGTCAGACGGCCTATGCTGCCTTTGACGGAGGAGATGAAGGAGGAGATGGACCGGGTGTTGGAGAGGGATTTGATAGTGAAATAAAATGCTACATAATATGGATTGCGTATATCTCTGCAGCGTGATAAAATGGCAGTAGTATAATCGAAAAGAAGTCAGAGGATAGTCTGATGATTCCCTTCGGAAATATGCGAAGGGGGAAATGTAAAATGAATACACAGGAAGTGTTGACATTGGTGCTGGTAATCTTTGCAGCGCTGACTTACATAGATCATCATCAGAATAGAAAATAGCTATCCTCTACCGCCATAGAGGATAGCCCGTAACTAAAAATTATTGGTTCATCCGAAGCGCAATCATCAGACACGGAACAGTCTTTTGATTACTTCTAAGTAGATTATACACGGGGTACTTGATTTTTTCAAGTACCCTTTTTCAATTTTAGAAACAAATTCCCCTGGAAATGGTGCTTTTGGGCTGATTGAGAGCTGAATTTGAAAAGAAAAATAATATAACATAATGCGGATTGCGTATATATTTATGGTGTGATAAAATAGGGGGGTATAATCAAAAAGAAGTCAGAGGATAGTCTGGTGATTCCCTTCGGAACTATACGAAGGGGGAAATGTAAAATGGATACACAGGAAGTGTTGACATTAGTGCTTGTGATCTTTGCAGCGCTGACTTACATAGATAATCGTCAGAATAGAAAATAGCTATCCTCTACGGCCATAGAGGATAGCCCGTAACTGAAAATTATGGTTTATCCGAAGCGCAATCATCAGACAGAGCACAGTCTTTTGATCACTTCTAAGTAGATTATACACGGGGTACTTGATTTTTTCAAGTACCCTTTTCAATTTTAGCGTCTGATTTTATCCCCAAATTGCCTTCTATTTCTCCCGCAGCACGCCGAACAACACCATATCTAACAGCGCTGTGGAGGCCTCCTCCAGGGAGTGCAAATCCCCGATTCCGTCCGTTCCCTGGTATTGCCGCACTAATGGCCAGAAGAGGGATTCAATCGCTTCCAGGTATCGGGAGGTGTTCTCGGCGCTTAAGGGTTCCCGCAGCTCCATGTGGGAGACCGCGCGGTGGAACAGCTCCCGGTTTAGCTCCCTGAGAGGCAGGCGCAGGGCGTCGATCTGCGCGGACAGATGCTTTGGAGTGCGAAACAGCGCATTCTCGAAGATGTTTTTCTCCAGCGGGCGGGTGCCAAAATAGGATTCGCGCATCCCGAAAAGGCTGCGGATGGCCTCTAGGCCGCCCTGATCCGGGAACGAGCTCATGGCCTCCTCCATATACTCCCGCAGCGCCTGGAACATCTCCCCTGCACACAGGAGAAACAATTCATCCTTTCCGGAATAATAGTGATACATCATGCCTTTGGAAATTCCGTGGAGCGAGCAAATGCTGTCGATTGTGACGTCCTCATAATTGTGGGTGCCGAACTCCTCTGTGGCGGCGCGCAGAATTTCCCGTCTGCTGCGCTCCTGGCGTTCCGACTGTTTCATCGGTGGACTCCTCCTCTTTTTTCGGCTTCCGGCAGCTCACCAGCCCACTCGAAGCCTTTTTTTGCCATAAACACGGCGATGATTTCATTGATGACCGCAGCGGCGGCGATGGTTCCCTGGATGAGGGAGGCATACTCCGGCGCGAACGGGTTTAAGGTCGAGACTGCGATGCCGGTGAAGATGAGGGATACCCCGGAGTGTGGCAGCAGCGTAAGCCCAAGGTAGTTGCGCACGGTTTTCGGCGCTTTTGTGGCCGCTGCGCCCACAAAGGCGCTGCCGTATTTTCCGGCTGCCCTGGAGGCAATGTACACCGCCGTGTACACGCCCGCCCCCAGAATCAGGTGGTAGTCAAGGGGTGCGCCCAGGTTTAAGATCACCACCACCAGGGAAAAGCCCACCAGGGGCCGCATGACGCGCATGATGTCGCCCAGCTGCTCGAGGCTGATCATGTTGGCGAACACCGTGGAGAACGCCATGCCGATGAGCAGGAAGTTGAGCACGGGCGCCGGGAGCACAAAGTGGTTTAAGTACAAGCCAATGGCCGACGAGAACAGGATCATGGCCGCGGTGGTGCAGACGGAGCCCCTCGGGGTTTTAACCCGCTTGAGCAGCTTTCCAGTCACGAAGCCGATTGCGGCCCCCAGAAGGACCGGGAAGAACACTAACAGGATCACCACGAACAGCGGAATCTGCTGCGTGGAGGTCCGGGCGGTCACCACGGCGATCACGATGAAAAATACCAGGGCGCCCACTAAGTCGTCCAGGGCCGCCATGGGGATCAGGGTGCTCGTCACTGGACCGGAGGTGCGCATCTCATTCACGATGGAGAGCGAGGGCGCGGGAGCTGTGGCCAGGGCGATGCCGCCGAACAGGAAGGCCAGGTAGACGGGCATTCCGGTAAAGTGGAATATGATCCCGAACACCAGGCTGACGGTCAGGAAGGTGCCCACGGATTCCACCACGGTCATGATTACAATCTGTTTTCCGGTCTTTTTCATCTGGCTCCAGATGAGCTCCGTTCCGATCATCAGGCCCACGGTGCACTCCAACACGCTCTCCGTCACCTCGTACCAACCCGAGTCCATCAGGGAGGCGCTCATGACTCGAAGCGCGTGGGGGCCCAGCGCCATGCCGGTGATCAGCCATCCGAGGATGGCCGGCAGCTTCAGCTTGGCCACCAGCTTTCCCACCAGAAGGGCGGCGGCGATTGTTATCAGCAGTTTCAGTATGTCTGTCGCTATCACTATCATATCAGATGTTCCTTTACTTGTAAAATATAGACGATATCGTCTACAATTAATTATAGCAAAAGCAGACGGTTTCGTCTATAAGTATTTTACAAATATTTTTCGCGGGAAGCAACACAGAGCAGGGCTTTGACAAAAGCAGGCGAGGGGGAGGTTTCCAGGGCGGCATAGAGGGCGAAGCACGAGGACAAAGCGCGGGCATTTTTATTTGACATTCCGGCGGTATCGCCTTAAAATTTAATTAGCACAGGTTTCAGGCGTCACAGAGCGGGGAGATTGGCCTTCCCGGAAACGAAAAAGCGGGGCAAACTATGAACACAAAGGATTTAAAATGCTTCCAGACCGTCTACGAGGAAGGCAGTATCCACCAGGCGGCCAAAAAACTTTATATCACGCCCCAGGGCCTCAGCAAAAACATCCGTATCCTGGAGAATGAGCTGGGGACGGAGCTGTTTGTGCGGACCAAGAAGGGCATAAAGCCCACGGAGAGCGCACAGTTTCTGTACCAGAAGGCGGAGCGGATCATCGGGCAGCTGGAGGAGATTGAGTATGGGCTGCGGCAGCTGGAGCACCGGAAGATCGTGCTCAGAATCGGCTGCGCCTGCGGTGTGTTCAACGTGATCCCGTTTCAGCTGATTTTGAATTTCATGGAGACCCATCCCATGATCCGGGTGGAGTGGTGCGAGTACTCCAACCGGGAGGTGAGGGAGATGTTGGCCGCCTCCAGAATTGAGTACGGGTTCATGGTGGGGGAGAGCAGCGACCCGAATGTGGTCGGGCGGCGTTTGGCCGTGCGGGACGTGCTGCTCCTGGTCTATGAGGGGCACCCGCTCTATGAGTGCAGCCAGGTGTCCATCGACATGCTGCGGGACGAGAACCTGATTCTGATGAATGAGAATTTCCACATGTTCCACGACTTCCATAAGGCATGTCAGGTGCGCGGTTTCTTGCCGAAGGTGGTGGCCAAGACCGCGGACGGGCCGTTTCTCTACAAGCTTTGCTCCCAGGGAATCGGGCTGGCGGTGATCCCGGATTTCATGGTGGACGACTTTAAGATGGAGCACATGCGGGCCATCCCCTTTGCGGAGGGCCTGACCTGGGAGGTGTACGGGGTGTTCCGGGAGGACAACAGGAATTTCGAGACCATCGCGGCCTTTGACGAGTATCTGAAACAAAGAGTTCACAGCTGTCAATGAATGGTTGATAGCGTGTGAGCTCTTTTTTTCTTATAATATTGTTAAATAATAATCAATGTTTGCGGGACACGCAAAAGAGGAGGGTCTTATGCAGTACAAAAACCTGTTTACACCGGTAAAGATCGGTTCCATCACCGTCAAAAACCGGTTCGCCATGGCTCCCATGGGGCCGCTGGGGCTGTCGGATTCCGAGGGGGGATTCAACCAGAGAGGCATCGACTACTACACGGAGCGCGCCAAGGGCGGCACGGGCTTAATCATCACCGGCGTCACGTTCTCGGACGGCAAGGTGGAGCCACAGAGCATGCCAAACTGCCCCAATTCCACCTACAATCCGGTGCATTTCATCCGCACCAGCAAGGAGATGACGGAGCGGGTCCATGCCTACGGCAGCAAGATGTTCTTGATGATGTCCGCGGGCTTCGGGCGTGTGACGATCCCCACGAACCTGGGCGAGTTCCCGCCGGTGGCGCCCTCGGCCATTCCCCACAGATGGCTGGACAAGACCTGCCGTCCGCTGACAAAGGAGGAGATCCGCAGCATCGTGAAGTCCTTCGGGGACGGCGCGTACAACGCCAAGCGGGGCGGCTTTGACGGCGTGGCGATCCACGCGGTGCACGAGGGATATCTGCTGGACCAGTTCGCCATCTCCATGTTCAACCAGAGGGATGACGAGTACGGCGGCTCCTTAGAGAACCGGTTGCGCTTTGCCAGGGAAGTGGTGGAGGAGATCAAATCCCGCTGCGGCGCGGACTTCCCGGTGATCCTGCGCTTCAGCGTCAAGAGCATGATCAAGGACTGGCGGGAGGGCGCTCTGCCGGGCGAGACCTTCGAGGAGAAGGGCCGCGACGTGGAGGAGGGCCTTGAGGCCGCGAAGCTTCTGGTGCAGTACGGCTACGACGCCCTGGACACCGATGTGGGCACCTACGACGCATGGTGGTGGAACCATCCGCCGATGTACCAGGAGAAGGGACTGTACCGCCCCTACTGCAAGATGGTAAAGGAAGTGGTGGATGTGCCGGTGCTGTGCGCCGGGCGCATGGACAACCCGGACATGGCGTCGGCCTCCATTGAGAACGGCGAGTGCGACATGATCAGCCTGGGCCGCCCGCTGCTGGCGGATCCGGATTATGTAAACAAGCTGCGCGCGGGCCGCGTATGCGAGATCCGTCCCTGCATCTCCTGCCAGGAGGGCTGCATGGGCCGGATCCAGGAGTACTCCATGATCAACTGCGCCGTGAACCCCCAGGCGGCCAGGGAGCGGGTGACCGCCTACGAGCCGGTGCTTCGCAGCAAGCGGGTGCTGGTGGTGGGCGGCGGCGTGGCCGGCTGCGAGGCGGCCAGGGTGCTGGCGATCCGCGGCCACAAGCCGGAGCTGTTTGAGAAGGGAAGCCGTCTGGGCGGCAACCTGATTCCCGGCGGCGCCCCCGAGTTCAAGGAGGACGACATCGCGCTGGCGGACTGGTATCAGAATCAGATGGAAATTCTTAAGGTTCCGGTTCACTTAAACACGGAGGTGAAGAAGGAGGACGTGCTGGCGGGCGGCTACGACGCGGTGGTGGTGGCCACCGGCTCTGCGCCCAAGGTGTTCTCCCTGGGGGACGACGCCCATGTGTACACGGCCGCTCAGGTGCTGACCGGCGAGAAGGACTGCGGCGCCTGCACGGTTGTGGTCGGCGGCGGCCTGGTGGGTTGCGAGACCGCGCTGTGGCTGGCGCAGCACGGGAAAAAGGTGACCATCGTGGAGGCGTTAGACAAGCTGCTGGCAGTAAATGGCCCCCTGTGCCATGCCAACAAGGACATGCTGGAGCGGCTGGTGCCGTACAACGGCGTGGAGGTGGTTACTTCCGCGAAGGTGACCGGCTATGCGGACGGCGTGCTGCGGGCAGAGGTGGGCGGCCAGGAACAGACGATCGCCTGCGACAGCGTGATTCTGGCGGTGGGCTACCGGGAGGAGGACTCCCTGTACCATGAGCTGGAGTTCAAGGTGCCGGAGATTTATCTGCTGGGCGACGCCAAGAAGGTGTCCAACATCATGTATGCCATCTGGGATGCGTTTGAGGTGGCGAACCATATTTAAGGGATCGGTGGATGCGGAAAGCGGGCCTGACGGCCGTGTTTCGTGTGATCACCGTAAGCCGTTCAACCTGCGCGTTTTGCGCGGGGAGGACGGCTTTTTTGAATGTATTGGGCCGTGGGATCGGCTTGCGGGCGATGGCTTCAGGAGGCCGGAGCGTGGGGAAATTTTAAGAATGATTAAGATTGCTGCACGTTGGAATGCCGGCCCGGCTGTGCTATGATGGTGATATTAAATAGGTAAAAAGGAGGCGCGGGATGAGGAGAAATGTGGTGTTGGCGGCAGTGATGGCCGGGCTGCTGGGGATTATGGCGGGGTGTGGAAGCCAGGGAGTAGATCAGACGGGGAAGCGCGGAAATGAGACGGTGGAGCGAACTGCGGGAGCAGGGCATGCTTCGGAGGCCGCGAAGGCTGCGGAAGGCGCTGCCGAGGCTGGTGATGCTGCAAATTCCCAATCCGACATCCTGCCCCTCCATCTCCCCAACCAAATCTCCGACCAGTCGTTTCCAATTACCCTCGACGGCTGGGGCGACGTGACCTTTGCATCCTTTTTGCCGGAGGATATACCCGGCGGCGGGGATGTGCAGTTTAAGCTGCTGAGGGACGGACAGCCGGTCTATGAATTTCCAGGAAAGACGCAGGAAAATCAGCGCATCGGGGAAGAGTTTATCCAGGTGAAGGCGATATCATTTAAGGATTACAATGATGACGGGAGAACGGATGTGATCGCGCTGGTGGAGTACCGGCAGCTGGGAGAAGGTGGAAAAAACTATAACGATATCTACCTCTACACCCAGGCGGACGGCTCCGCAGAATTCTATCAGGACGGTTCTCCCATCGCATTTCTGCTGAAAAACTACTACAATGACAGCATCGGCTCTGTCATGGATGGGCTTCAGGCGTATAAGGAGAATTTTTCCAATATGGAGACGCCCATATGGGACGGCACGCTCCGCCAGCTCCAGGTCATGGCGGACCAGGTGGAGCTGTGGGCCGGGGACGACCGTTTTGGGGCAGAGTATCGGTACACAGTGACGGACCTGGACCAGAACGGCCGCCTGGAGCTGATCGCCTCCACCCTTCAGGGGTCGGGACTCTATACGTACAGCAGCTACTATGAGGTGAACAAGGCGCTTGACGGCCTGGAGCTTTGTGAGCAGACGGACCGGGACGAGGGATACTCGGAGGCAGATATCCAGGTGGACCAGGTGCCGGCATTTTATGACGCGCGGGTCGGCCATTATTACTATATATTTGGCGATGTGGTTCGAAATGGGGCCGCGGAACACTACTATAACAAGCGGGCGCTGTGGCTTAGGGACGGCAAGATCAGGGAGTGGCCGCTGGCCAACATGGACGTGGTGCAGACGACGGGGGAAACCGTCATTGAATGCAGGGATGCGGAGGGAAACGCGATCAGCGAGGAGGAATATCGGAAGATTGAGGATGTGGCCTTTTCCGATTTTACAAAGATAAGCGCAGATCTTGCATGGTTTACGCCAAGATCCACAGCAGATTTAAAGGCTATGGGAAGTGAAACGCTGGTGGAGGAGCTCACAAATTCGTACAGAGGATTTCATTTGCAGAGGCGGGTGGAGTAGGGGCGGCGGGGGCGGAGGGGAGAGCGCTGGATTTGCAGGGAAGCCCCCCTCCGCCAATATGCCGATCTGACAAATCCCCTCCGCCTTCCCCTCTTATTCTTCCGCCCGTATCACCCCGTCGTTTTTCTCCTCCAGCACCCGGATCGCATGGTAGAGGAATTCGTTGTACGGCGTGGGGACGCCAACCTCCTTGCCCAGGCGGATGATGGTTCCGGCGAACATGGCCACCTCGGTCTTGCGGCCGTGCTCGATGTCCTGGAGGGTGGACGGCTTGTTGTGGTAGGGCACCTGCTTCAGGTAGTAGAGGTGGTCCGCCGCATAGCTCTCCTCGATGTCGATGCCCTTCTTGCGGGCAATATCGATGACCTCCTTGGCGACCATCACCCGCAGCGTGTTGGCGTGCTCGCTGGAGCCCCAGGCGCCGAAGGGGATTCCAAGGATCGCTGCCACCTGGTTTTCGCTGACATTGCACACGTATTTCATCCAGATGGCCTTCTCCATGTCCTCCTGGATCACGCACTTGATTCCCGCGCGCTCAAAGAGCGACTTCACGGCCAGCACCCGCGGGGACAGCTCTGTGTTTCGCCGCTCTCCGAACTCCGCGGAGGCCACCTTGGGGTTGAAGGAGACGCGGTTTTTGTCCATGACCACGCTGACCCGCACCAGGGAGTAGAGCATGTTCTCCCAGCCGTACGCGGCGGCCACGATCTCCTCGCTCTCCACGCCGTTTAAGGGGGCCATGATGATGGTGTCCGGCCCTACCTGGTGCCTCATATCCTCAATGGCCTGGCTTAAGCCGGTCATCTTGGTGATGAAGATGGCGAGGTCCGCGTAGCCCGTCTCCTCCTCCGGGGAGACGATGTGAAATTTGTACGGCACGCCGTTTACGAGGATGCCGTCGCGTTCAAGGCGCTCCCTGCGGTTTCCCCCCGCCACGACCCGCAGATTATCCCCGAGCACGCCCTGCAAGTGGCTGGACAGGAAGCTCCCGATTGCGCCCAGTCCGATGAGCGCCACAGTCTTTATCTCTCTCATTATCATGCACCTCGCCTTTTCTGTTTTGTTCCAGTATAACACTGCTAAAACGGATGTCAACCGCCGTCCATGGGCCGGGCTTGTATCCGGCGCCGGGATGGGCTATAATATGGGCTAGAATTGCGAAGCTTCATAAAAAATAAAGCACAGTGGGAGAGGCGGTAGGCCTGTATGCTATATCAGATAACAGACGGAACGGTCAGCGTGGGAGGGGAATTGATTCTCTCGCACATCGATTTTGAGATACATGGAACGGAGAAGATTGCGGTTGTGGGGAGAAACGGCGCGGGGAAGACCACGCTTTTGCGGCTGATCGCCGGGGAGCTGGAGCTGGACCGGGACGATAAGCGCCAGGGGCTGGGGGTGCGCTCCTCCCGCCAGGCCACGGTGGGGCTTCTGCGCCAGCAGGTGTTCACGGAGGCCCACGGCACGGTGGAGGAGGAGATTTTAAGCGCATGCCCGGCCGAGGAGCTGTTCTCCCGGGAGCGGTTCTCCTACCAGCGGGAATATGAGACGCTGTTCACCGGTTTCGGCTTCTCCAAGGCGGACCGCAGCCGGAAGCTGTCCAGCTTTTCGGGGGGCGAGCAGACGAAGATCGCGCTGATCCGGCTGCTGCTCCAGAAGCCCGACATTCTACTGTTGGACGAGCCGACCAACCACCTGGACATGGAGACGGCCCAGTGGTTGGAGCAGTACATGCGCGGTTATCCAAAGGCGGTGGTCATGGTGAGCCATGACCGCTTTTTCCTGGACCAGGTGGCGGACGTGGTCTACGAGCTGGAGGGAAAGCGGCTGTACCGCTATCCGGGGAATTACACGGCGTTCCGCGAGGAGAAGCGCAAACGGCTGGAGCGGCAGTGGAAGGCCTACGAGCGGCAGCAGGAGGAGAAGAAACGCCTGGAGGACCTGGTGGAGCGCTTCAAGCACAAGCCCAACAAGGCCGCCTTCGCCCGCGCCAAGAAGAAGCAGATGGAGCGCATGGAGTGGGTGGAGAAGCCGCTTGAGGACGAGAGCGGCATCTTCACCGGGGACATCACCCCGCTCATCCCGGGCGGAAAGTGGACCTTTGAGGCGGAGCACTTAAAGCTGGGCTATGAGAGCGCGCTTTTGGAGCTGAGCCTGCGGATCCGCAGGGGCCAGAAGATCGGCCTTCTGGGGCCAAACGGCGCGGGGAAAACCACCTTTTTAAAGACCATCGCGGGCTTCATTCCGCCCCTGGGCGGGGATTACAGCCTGGGGGTCAACGTGACCATCGGATACTTTGACCAGCACTCCGCCGAGATCACCTCGGACCTCACGGTGGCCGAGCACTTCCACCGCCTGTTTCCGTCCATGACCGACAAGGAGGTGCGCTCGACTTTAGGGGCGTACCTGTTCGGCGGGCGCGATGCGGCCAAGACGGTGAGCTCCTTATCCGGCGGCGAGAAGGCGCGTCTGGTTCTGGCGGAGCTGCTGCAGAGCCGCCCGAACTTCCTGATTCTGGACGAGCCAACAAACCACATGGATATCCGGGCCAAGGAGCGGCTGGAGGCGGCCTTTAAGGCCTACAAGGGCACGATCCTGTTTGTGTCCCATGACCGGTATTTCATCCGCCAGGTGGCGGACGCGGTGCTGATCTTTGAGAACCACCGGGCCATGTACTACCCCTTCGGCTACGAGCACTACGTGGAGCGGCTGCGCCGGGAGGAGTCGGGGGAGAGTCTCTCCGCCCGAATCTCCGACGAGGAACAGGCGTTGATTGCAGGCCTTCGGGCGGTGCCGCGGGCGGAGCGCCACCGGCTGCGTGAGATCCCGGAGGAGGAGGCCTACCGGGAGTGGCGGCTGCGGCTGATCACAGAGCGGCTCCTGCCCGCCGGGGAGGCGTACCGGCAGTTGGAGGAGCAGATGGAGGAAGCGCGGGAGAAATGGCAGGCGTCGCAGGCCTTCTGGGCAGAGGAGGAAGAGGCCCTGGCCCAGTGGGCGGTCGAGCGGAAACGCCTCGAGGCAGCGCGCATGCAGGCCTGGGAGAAATGGCATGCGCTGTGTCTGGAGTGGTGGGAGGCAGCGGAGGGGGAGGAGTAAAACCAGTGCGTGAAGCCGGTGCGCCGTGCACCGGGCGCAGATGCAAGCCACAAGGCTGGAGCTGCCGGCAGTTTTTTCCTGCGGTGGATTAAAGGACGAAAATCCGGCGATAATCATGTCAGGGAGCAGAGCTCCACTATCGAAGAGAAATTTTGAGAGGCATGATTATGAACCGAATGATCAATAGAGAGAACGTGAGTGTCAAATTCAACCGCGAGCTGGCGTCGGGAGCGGGCAGCCGCAGGAGTGCGGGCCGCCCGTACATATTCAGGGGGGACCTGTATTACGCGGACTTGTCGCCAGTAGTGGGGTCCGAGCAGGGCGGCGTCCGCCCGGTGTTAGTGATCCAGAACGACGTCGGAAATAAGTTCAGCCCCACGGTGATCGTGGCGGCCATCACCAGCCGCACCACCAAGGCCGTGCTGCCCACCCATGTCAGCGTGCCGGGAAGCAGCAGCGGCCTGAAGCAGGATTCCGTGATCCTGGTGGAGCAGATCCGGACTATCGACCGGAACCGCTTGAAGGAGTTTATCGGCCATTTGGGCGAGCGGGAGATGGCACCGGTGGAGCAGGCCATGATGACCAGTCTGGGGTTGGGGCACCTGGCGGGGTGAATTAGATATAGAAGGAAATGGAATGTGAGGCGGGCCGCGGCCGCGGATTTATACTTTTTTCCCAGCTCTTATGAAAGTTTTTCGCTTTTTTGGCGTATGTCCTTAGGTTTTTTCCGGTATTCTAATTCTACTGAGGAGGAATCAGACATGGACATACAGACTTTGACATCATTTTTTCTGCACTACGGGGCGGGATTTATATTTTTGATTGTGCTGCTGGAATACATGAATTTTCCAGGGCTTCCCGCGGGGCTCGTCATGCCGCTTGCCGGAATCTGGGCCGCTAAGGGACAAATCAGCTTTGCGGCCGCCATGGCGCTGACCGTCGGCGCCGGACTTTTAGGCAGCTGGATTTTATATTTCTTAGGCCGCCTGGGCGGCGCGGTTCTCCTGCCGTGGTATCTGAAACGGTTTCCGAAGCAGGAGGCGCTGATTGCGAAAAACATGGATATGCTCAAGAAAAAGGGCGCGATGGGCGTGTTTCTTGGCAAGCTGATTCCCATGGTGCGGACGATCATCCCCATCCCCGCGGGCGCGATCAAGATGGATTTTGTGACCTACAGCGTGAGCTCCGCCGGGGGAATTTTCATCTGGAATTTTGTGCTGGTGGGCGCAGGGTACTGGATGGGGGATGGGGCGCTGAGGGTGTTCGGGTGAGAGTGGCTTGACGGAAAAATTGTCTTTTTTTTATCAATATGGCACTGGCGGAATGTACAAATTGCGCCGGTGCCTGTTTTTGTGCACAGGTAAATAATGCACTTATATAAAGGGGAAAGAAACGAATAATTATATATAAAGTAGATGAAAAAGAAAAGAGTGTTGCACATAGTGAAACAACTTGCACAAAGAAGGGTGAAAACGTATACGATTCTTGCTAAAATACAATTGGGACGCAGCAAAAGCGGAACAATGAAAATGGAGGAGGAAAAAACATGCTTCTGGACGAAGAGTTGTTGCTGGGGGTAGGAACGAAGATCTTAAACGAAGCGGTGACGGAATCGGATCTGGACCAAGTGTTTGAGGCGTTTGCTCAGATCTGCAACACGGATGAGATCCTGCTGTTCACCTTGAAGGGTTACACAGAGAGCTTTCAGTTTGTGTTTGACGAGTATTCCTACGCGATCATGTTCGAGAATGGGGTGTGCAGGACGGTGAAGGGGACGATTCCCCTTCCGGATGTGACATTCTGGATCCACAAGCCCGTGGCGCTGGAGATCATAAACGGTCAGATCTACTCGGCGGTGGCCCACATGAACGGGGATGTGGACTACACCGGGTATAAGGATGGGGCGATCCGGTTCATACCGATTCTGGAGAGCGGTCTGGACGGAATCGCGAATTTTGCTAAGGAGAGGGGGGCGCAGTCATGAGAAAGGTTCGATTTGGTGTTGTCGGTGGCGGCGGTGCATTTTACTTTCACGCCAACGGAATCCGGGATTCCGAGATTCTGGAGTATGTGGGAATCTATGATGTGAATTATGAGAACGCCAAGCGGATGGCCAGGAAATATAAAAATAATCCGATGACCGCCTATGAGACGCTGGACGAGATGCTGGACAGCGATATCGACGCGGTGCTCGTGATGGTTCCGCATGTCTACCACGACGACATTGTGGTGCGCTGCGCACAGAAGAAAAAGCATGTGCTGTGTGAGAAGCCCATGGGCACGACCCTGGAGGGCTGTCAGCGGATGATCGATGCCTGCGAGGAGAACGGCGTACTGTTCATGATCGCTGAGAACCACCGGTTCCTGCCGGCTCATGTGTGCGTGCACGATCTGATCGCGTCGGGGGCCATCGGCAGAGTCACCATGATCCGCGCCTACGAGGGCGTCAACGAGATCCCGGGCCTGAGCATGAGCGGTTTCTGGAAGGGCGATCCCATCAAGGCGGGAGGCGGCTCCTTGATGGATATGGCGGCCCACAAGTTCGCCACCATCGAATATATCATGGGCAGCAGGTGTGAGGAGGTAACCGCGGTCCTCGCAAAGCAGATGATCAACCTGCCGGAGAAGGCGGAGGACAACGCGGTGGCCATCGCCAAATACGAGAACGGAGCCATCGCCGACGTGATGGTCAGCTTCACACAGATGACGCCGCCCTTCAACAGCTTGGAGGTCTACGGCACCGAGGGGACGATTTTTGAAAACCACGCCTGGGAGAAGCCGGTGCGGGTGTACTCCATGACCTCCAAGGACCTGCGGATGCGCCAGAAATGGTACGAGCCGGACTGTGAGCACGCGCCGTTCCCGAAGTATTATCCGATCTCGGTGAAGCGGGAGGACGAGCATTTTGCCTCCTGTGTGCTGGAGAACAAGAAGCCGGAGTTCTCGCCGCACCAGGCCATGCACGCCATCGAGGCCATCCTGGCGGGGTACTTATCCCACATCGAGGGGCGCCCGGTGAAGTGTGAGGAGGTCCGGGAGATGGGAAAAGCTGGGAGAACCCACGAGATTCTGGAGAAGCTGGCGGCCTCCATACCGGTCAATAGAAATCTGAAGGAGATTAAAATGGCAGAACCGATTGGATATCAGAAGGCGAAGGCCGCAGGGGTGATGAAGAAGTATGATCTGGACCTCCTGATCGCCACATCCGCCATCCACACCTACTACACCACGGGCCTTCCGGTGTTACACAGCGCGCCCAATCCCATCCTGGCGTCCCTGGCAAACCAGTACCCCTACATGGGCTTAATCCGCAGGGGCGGAGAGAACACGGTGGTGCACTGGAACGTTTACAAGAGCGTGGAGGACGTGTGCTGGGCGGCCGACAGCGTAGGGATCGAGAGCCCATTGGACGTGCAGCGGGCGTTAAAATGGAAGCTGAAGCAGTGGGGCATGGAGGGAAAGCGCGTCGGCGTGGAGTCCACCGCTCCCAAGTACGTGATGGATGTGTTAAATGATCCCAAGTATAATTTACAGATTGTGGAAGCGGACGCCGCGTTCCGGGATATGCGGCTGGTGAAGTCGGACCGGGAGATGGAGTACATATTGAAGGCTACTGAGATCACGGAGACGGCGCTGCGCAGGTGCATCGAGGCGTGCGCGGTGGGAGTGACCGACAACGAGCTGTTAGCCATCGGCAAGAAGGCGATGCTGGAGGCGGGCGCCTCCGACTGGGACCACCTGACCATGACCATCGGGGATTCCGACCCGGAGGCTCCGGGAACCGGGAGGGCCATAAGGGAGGGCGAGATCATCCGCCTGGACTTCGGGGCCACCTACAAGGGCTATGTGGCGGACGTCAACTGCCATGTGATCGTCGGCAAGACGCCGGAGCCCGCGAAAAAGCACATTGAGGCGCTTTTGGACTTCCAGCACTACATCGAGGAGCGGGTGAAGCCCGGAACCAACATGAAGGAGCTGGGCGAGGAGGCGAGAGCCTACTACACCGCAAAATATCCGGACAGCCTGGCGTTCTCCATCGGACACAGCATGGGACTGGAGTGCGAGGACGCGCATATCCTGGGGACCCTGGGCCATGTGGACGCGCCCTTTGAGAAAAACATGGTGTTTGAGATCGAGGCGTGGGAGAGCTACGGCGGCGCGCTGATCGGAGTCGAGGACACCTACGTGGTGACGGAGGACGGCTGTAGGAAAGTGACCACCATACCAAAACAAATTATTGAGCGTTGAAAGGAGATATAAAACAATGAGAAAACAGGAACCGTTAATTATCGTGGCTACACCCAATGTCTGCTGGCTGCACCCGGAGGTGACATTCCCGAAGAATGCCAAGGAGATCGCCGAGGAGGCGGCCCTGTGCCGGGAGGCGGGGGCAACCGTGCTTCACACCCACGCGGAGGGACAGTGGAGAGAGGTCTATGAGTCCGTCAGAGGCGCGTGCGACATCATCCTGCAGGGCGGCATGTCCAGCATCCCGCTGCAGGAGCGCATCGAGCTGTTCGAGATGAAATACGACATGGTATCCATCATCGCAAACCACCACGCAGAGGCGTTCAAGCAGGTCAACTGTGATGTGCTTCATCCCCTGGCGGAGCTTGAGGAATACGCGGTGGCGTGCCGCAAGTATGGCGTGAAGCCGGAGTTTGAGGTTTGGCATACAGGTTCCATCTGGAATATCAACCAGCTGATCGCGAAGGACCTGCTGGACGGCCCCTACATCACCACCCTGTTTTTCGGATGGCCGGGCGGCACCTGGTCTCCCGCCACCGTGGAGGAGTATCTGTACCGCCGCAGACTGATGCCTGAAAATTGCGCCTGCACCGTCACCATCATGTGCGAGGAGCAGATGGACATCCTGGCGGCAGCCATCACAAACGGTGACAACGTGCGGGTTGGAACCGAGGACTATCCGTTCAACCAGCAGGGCAAGATCTGCACCACCCATGAGCTGGTGAAGGAGATCGCGGACGTCTCCCGCAGTCTGGGACGCGAGGTGGCGACAACCGCTCAGGCGAGAGAGATTCTGGGCTTATAACAGAGGAAAAGGACGGTTAAATTATGGAGAAGAAAGTAGCAATCGTGACCGGGGCAGCCAACGGGATTGGCCAGGCCACCGCGCTTAAATTCGTCAGAGAAGGCTATGTGGCAGCGATCATCGATATCAGCCCGGCGCTATCTAAGACAGAGGATATGATCCGCGAGATGGGCGGGGAGTGCATCGCGTGCGTGGGGGATGTTCAGGATGAGCAGGCAATGGTGGCGTTCATCCAGACCGTTCTGGATACATACGGAAAAATCGACGTGCTCAACAACAACGCGGGGATTGTTGTGGTGAAACCCCTCGAGGACACCAAGTATGAGGAATTTGAGCGCGTGGCGAAGGTCAACATCGGGGGAACCTTCGTGCTGACAAAGGCGGTTCTGCCGGCCATGAAAAAGCAGAAAAAGGGTTCCATCGTGAATCTTGGCTCCATCTCCGGCCATGTGGGCCAGACGGAGCACGCGATCTACGGGGCGACCAAGGGCGCGATCATCGCGTTCACGCGGGCGGTGGCCTGGGAGGTGGCGGACTACAACATCCGCGTCAACTCCGTGAGCCCGGGCTCCGTGGACACCCCCATGCTGCGCTCGGATATCCAGCTGGAGTCCACCCGCACGGGGATGCCCTTCGACGAGGTGAAGAAGCTGCGGGAGGCGGAGCAGGCGTTCAAGCGCTGGGCGGATCCCTCGGAGATCGCGGAGGCCATCTACTTTTTGGCCAGCGACGGAGCCTCATTTGTGACCGGAACGGACTTATTAGTGGACTGCGGCTGGGCGGCAAAATAACAGAAAGTGACAATCAATCAGTTGAGACAAACACAAAGGAGGAGCGTTATGAAGAAAATTACGGCGGTTCTGATGGCGGGGCTATGCGTGATCATGATGGCGGGGTGTTCACAGAAGAAGGCGGATCCCACGACGGCGGTCCCGGCTGCGGCGACACAGGTGGCGAAAGAGGCCCAGAGCACGGACGCGGGCGGCGAGAAGAAGGATCTGCACATCGGCATCACCATGCAGGGCAATCAGAGCGGATTCGTTCAGTATTTCACATCGGCGATGTATGAGTACCAGGCAACCCAGGCGCCGGATGTGAACATGGAGGTCGTGTTCGCGGACGACGACCCGTCCAAGCAGTTCAGCCAGGTTGAGACCTTTGTCAGCAAGAAGGTGGACGCCATCATCATCCAGCCGGTGGACAAGACCCAGGGCGCGGCTGCTGTGGATCTGGCCGCGGAGGCGGGGATCCCGATCATCACCATCAATACGATCACCGACAGCACCAACAACACGGCGCATGTGGGCTGTGACGACGTGCAGTCCGGCGAGCTCCAGATGGAGCGGATCATAGAGGTCTGCGGCGAGGACGCCAAGATCGGCTACGTGGACGCGACGCTCGGACATTCCGCCCAGGTACAGCGGGCGGAGGGCTATCAGAACGTGCTGGCAAAGCATCCGAGCGCAACTCTGGTTGTGCACGACACCGGCAACTGGTCCGCGGAGGAGTCCATGAGACTGGTTGAGAACTGGCTCCAGTCCGGCAAAGAGTTCGACGCGATCCTGTGCATGGCGGACTGCCAGCTGACCGGAGTGATCACGGCGGTGGAGAACGCGGGCAAGTTAGACACCATCAAGCTCGCGGGCATGGACTGTGACCCGGTGATTTTACAGGCGATCAAGGAAGGAAAAGTGGACTGCTCCATCTGGCAGGACGGAATCGCCCAGGGCGAGATGGCTCTGAAGACCGCGATCGAGGCGGCTTCGGGCAAGGAGGTTCACGACATAATTATTCCCTATGAAGTGTGCACGAAGGACAATCTGGAGGAGTACGAGGCGAAAGCGGCGGAGAGAGACGCTCTGGCAAAGAAGTATTTCTAACAGTCATACAAGCAGGGGGTGCCGCTTGGCGCGGCACTCCCGCCGATTAAAAAGGGGTGTACCATGTCAAAGGATAATGATATAATTGTCGAGATGAAACACATTGATATGCAGTTTCGGGGGGTACATGCACTGGACGATGTGTCCATTACGCTGAGAAGAGGGGAAGTCCATGCGCTGATGGGCGAGAACGGCGCCGGAAAGTCCACGCTGATGAAGATCCTGGTGGGCCTGTATACGCCCACCAAGGGCGAGATCTACTACAAGGGGAAACCGGTGCACTTCAAGTCGGTCATGGACACGAAGAAGCTGGGAATCAGCATGATCTTCCAGGAGTTCAACCAGGTGAAGTACATGACGGTCATGGAGAACATTTATCTGGGCAGAGAGCCGAGAACCAAGGGCGGCTCCATCGACTACCAGAAGATGTACAATGACTCCAAAGCGCTCCTCGAGAGCCTGGGCGTGGACTTAGAGCCCCGCAAAAAGATGTATGAGCTCACCGTGGCGAAATTCCAGCTGGTGGAGATCGTGAAGGCGATCTCATACGACGCGGAAGTGATCATCATGGACGAGCCCACCTCCGCCTTAAGCCAGTCGGAGATCGAGCACCTGCTGAAGACCGTGGAGCTTCTGTGCAGTCGCGGGAAGGCCATTGTGTTTATCTCCCACAAACTGGAGGAGGTGTACGGCGTTTGCAAGCGCGTCACCATCCTGCGGGACGGCCATTTCATTCACACAGGGCTGGTGGAGGAGATCACCGAGGCCCAGATGATCAAATATATGGTGGACCGTGAGATATCGGAGCTGTATCCGAAAATGGAATCGGAGATCGGCGAGACGGTTCTGGAGGTAAAGGGGCTTACGAGGGCCGGAGAATTTCAGGATGTGAGCTTTACGCTCCGCAAGGGAGAAATCCTGGGGTTGGCGGGAGTTATGGGCGCCGGCCGCACTGAGGTAGTGGAGACAATCATGGGCATGCGAAGGCCCGACAGCGGTGAGATATATCTGAAAGGGAAAAAGATTGTGAACCGGATCCCCGAGGACGCCATTCGGCGCGGGATCATCATGGTTCCTGAAGATAGAAAGAAGAATGGACTTGTTTTAAAGCTGGGGATCAGAGACAACATTCTGATGTCCTCCATCCGCAAATGCGTAAAGGGCGGTTTTATCCGCAAAGCGTTGGAGAAAAAATACTGTGATGAGTTTGGAGACAAGCTGGAGATCAAGCGCAGCAGCGACGACCAGCTGTGCGCCAATTTATCCGGCGGAAACCAGCAGAAGGTGGTAGTGGCCCGGGTGCTGAACGCAGACCCGGATATCATCATCCTGGACGAGCCGACGAGGGGAATCGATATTAAAACCAAATCCGACATACACCGGCTGATGTCTCAGCTGGCCTGCGCGGGGAAGTCGATTATCATGGTGTCGTCGGAGTTAGCCGAGGTGCTGGGGATCAGCGACCGGATTATGGTGCTGAAGGAAGGAAAAGTCACTGGTATTTTGGACCGCAGCGAGGCGGATCCCAACGTGGTTATGCGTTTTGCAGTAAAAGGATAGGGGAGGGCATAAAATGGCAGCCAATACAAAGGGTAAAAGGGACATTCAGTATTTCTTAAACAATAACGGTATCATCATTGGATTTCTGTGTATCTTTATTTTTTTATCAATATTCGCACCTAACTTTCTGAGCGCCGACAACATGATCAATATTTTGAAGCAGATCTCCTGCATCGGAATCGCGACCATCGGCGTCGGCCTTCTGATCATCACGAACAACAACGACCTGTCCATCGGCTCCATGTTCGCGCTCTCCGGAGTGGCGGCGGGCCTGATGGTCTCCAACAGTGTTGCGGGCTACGGGCTTCCCGCGCCGGTGGGCTATGCGGCCGGAATCGGCATGGGCATCCTCTTCGGCGCATTCAACGGAATCATCGTGGCAAAGGGCCGGATCCCGGCGTTCATCGTGACCATGGGCACCCAGTCCATCGCCAGAGGCCTGGCGCTGATTCTGGCCCACGGTATGCCCATCGGCAGCTTCCCGGCGTCCTTCAACTACCTGGGGACCGCCTCCATCGGCGGCGTGATCCCGTGGGCGGTGGCCATCTTTATCGGGGTGGTGCTGGTGATGAATTTCGTGATGAAGAAGCGCCCCATCGGCCGCTACTTTTACGCGGTGGGCGGAAACGAGGAGGCGGCCAAGGTGGCCGGAATCAACGTGGACAAGATCAAGATCCAGGCGTACTTAATCGAGGGCGCGCTTTTGGGACTGGCCAGCACGCTGATGGCTTCCCGGCTCAAATCCGCCTCCCCCAATCTGGGCGTGGGCTATGAGCTGGACGCCATCGCCGGATGTATCATCGGCGGCGTCAGCTTCACCGGCGGCATCGGCAGCGTGTTCGATATGGTGCTCGGCGCGCTGATCATCGGCGTGATCAACAACGGCATGGACCTGCTGGGTGTGGAGGCGTTCTACAAACAGGTGGTAAAGGGAAGTATCATCATCATTGCAGTGCTATTAGACAGAAAACGTTCCGGAAGGGGATAGTATATGGTATTACAGTCATTGGACAGAGGATTGCAGATCTTGAATCTGCTGGCAAAAAAGGGAGCGCTCTCGGTGACGGAGCTGGCGAAGGAGCTGGAGATCGACAAGAGCACGGCCTCCAGGCTTGTGGAGACGCTGCGGCAGCATGACATGGTGCAGCTGGACAAGGTGACCCGCAAGTACGGGCTGGGCTTTCGGATCATGTACCTGGGAGAGCGCCTCAGCGACAGTCTGGAGATCATAGAGATCGCCCGCCCGATTCTGATGGAGGTCAGCCGGTATCTGGGGCAGAGCGTGCATCTGTGCGCCTACAACCGGAACATGGTCTACGTGATCGATCAGATCGTGAGCAATCTCCCATACACCATGTCCGCCAGGGTCGGCATGATCGAGCCGATCCACTCCTCCTCCGTTGGCAAGTGTATCATCGCCTACCGGCCGCCGGAGAAGATCGACGAGCTGCTGGCTGAGCATGAGATGGTGGCGTACACGCAGAAGACCATCACGGACAAGGAGGTGCTGCGGGAGCAGTACGCGAAAATCCGGGAGCAGGGGTATGCCGTGGACGATGAGGAAATGTTCTTAAACGTCCGCTGCATCGCGGTGCCGGTGTTCGACTACCACAACAGTGTCCGCTACGCCATCGGCATCTCCGGGCCCATCGGGCTGATGTCCGAGGACAACCTGGAGCTGTACCGGACCAGGCTGGTGCACGCGGCGAAGAAGATCGGGGCGAAGTTAAAATAGAGGCGAAAACATCAGAGAAGGCGGCCGGGCTGCAGCCGGGCCGCTGCGGGAGAAAGGACGGGGTTATATGTTTAATTTTAAGGATAAGGTGGTTGTGGTCACAGGCGCCGGAGCGGGGATCGGCGCCTCGGCCGCCGTGGCCTACGCGAAGGACGGGGCCAAGGTGGTGGCGAACGGCAGAAGCGAGTCCGCGCGGGCGGTTGCGGAGGAAATCTGCGCGGCCGGTTACGAGGCGTTTTACGTGCAGGGGGATGTGGGCGACGAGGAGCAGGTGAAGCGGCTGATCGATGAGACTGTGGAAAAATATGGGAAAATCGACATTGTGGTGAACTGCGCGGGCGTGGTCTGCGGCGGGAACGCCGAGGAGACGGATCTGGCCACCTGGGAGAGCGTGATGCGAATCAACGCCACCGGGACATTTCTTGTCTGCAAATACGCCCTTCCCCATCTGAGGAAGAGCCGCGGGGTGATCGTGAATGTGTCGTCCCTGGTGGCGGTCAAGGGGATCGCCAACCGCCTGGCCTACAGCGCCTCCAAGGGCGCGGTGTCGGCCATGTCGCGGGCCATGGCCGCGGACTACTTAAAGGACGGCGTGCGCGTCAACTGCGTGTGCCCGGGCACGGTGCTCTCGCCCTCCCTGGAGCAGCGCATTCGTTCCGAGGCGGACCCGGTGCAGGCAATGAAGAACTACGTGTCCAGACAGCCCATGGGGCGCCTGGGGACGCCGGAGGAGATCGCGGCGGCGATTCTCTTCGCCTCCAGCGACGAGGCCGGTTTCCTGGACGGCGCGTCGATCCAGATCGACGGGGCGGGGTCGCTGTAAGCGCCTCACCAGTCCATATTGATCTGGTTGTCCATCTGGAAATAGAGATAATCGATCCGGCGGCGCGCATCGTCGGGGTCCGTCAGGCCCTGGGTCAGGAGGCTTACGTCCACCGGGATCTGGATTCCGCTCTCCACGAAGATCATGGGGATCGGGAAGGCGTCGCGAAGCGCCGCGGTCACGCGCTCAAACAGCGCGCGGATTTCGCAGAACCGGTTGTAGTTCAACTCGGTGGGGTGGTCGTCCACAAAGCCCCGCAGGTAGTCCTTTCCCAGGTACATGGGGTAGCGGCCCCAGCCGTCGATCTGGGCGTATACCTTCAGCTCGCGCGTGAACATGCCGTGGGCGTTGGGGTTGCGGTAGATCTCCTTGATCTCCCGCAGCGGTTTTATGAACGGCTCCAGGGCGCTGCCGCCCACGTCCGAGAGCTTTTTGCTCCAGGTCCAGCGGGGGTTGCGGATGAATGACTCGTAGTAGGATTTACCCGGGTCGAACTGGGGCGTGAAGGGGTAGAGCAGCGTCAGGATATGCTCCAGGTAGGAGAAGTAGGTGTCGATGTAGGACTCGACGGCGTAGCGCTGCTCCTGGCGCATGGCGTGGCCGGATTCGGAGTACCGGTTAAAGAGCGCGGTCCAGTTTTCGCCGGCCTTCATGGCCTCCTGGATTTTTTGAGGCTGCTCGTCCTTCTGGGCCTTAAGGCGCGCTTCCAGATCGGCAATCCGGGAAGCGTAAAAGTTGAGCTTTTCCGTGTAGCCGCAGGTCTCGTTGCACATGGTGAAGGCGTTCTGGCCCAGGGCGGTCTTGCCGCACTCCAGATAGTATTTTAAGAGTAGCTCTCTTGCCCGGCTAAAAAGCGCTATAAGCTCCTGGCGGTACCGCTTGTGGATCGTCAGGTCAAAGCCCAGCTTGCGGCTCTCTGCGCAGCCATAGGTGCCCCTGTAGTCGAACTCGATGACGTAATCCACCTTCGGGGCAATCCGGTGTGGGACTGTAAAGCCCAGGACGTTCTCGAAGCAGTAGCTGAGAAGGTTCGGGTTCAGCGGGTTTGCGGAGCCGTCGATCGCGGCGGTGTCCGCGGGCGGTTGTTTCACGGTGTCCCCGGTCACGGGGCCGAACGCGGACAACAGGGTTTTGAGTTCATTTATATAGTCCATATGAGGGTTCCTCCCGGATGAATTGGCGCCGCAAAATGGGGCGGACAAAGTCGGCGCTGTGCTCTTTGCCATAGCGCCTGCTGACGGCCGTCAGGAGTGTCGCCTGGATCCGGATCCGCAACAGGCAGTATTTAATAACATTATATAGGGACTTGGCGGGGAGCGCTATCTGTTTTTGGGCGATCGGTAAATTTCCCCCATGCCCCGCACAAGGTGCGCCAGCGCCCTGTCACATTCAAAAAAGCGCCGTTTTCTCCAGTCGAAATGCATTGGGAGAAAACGGCGCTTTTGCAGCGAATGAAAGTAAATCCCGGCGGTTTCCCGGTCTACCCCAACGGATAGAACAGGGCGATATAGACGATCGACACCGCGATGCAGATCAGCGTCAGCGGCAGGCCCGGCTTCACGTAGTCGATGAATTTGTAGCCGCCCGGCTCCACGGCCATGGAGTTGGCGGGCATGGCCACCGGGGTGGCGATCGCGATGGAGGCGGCGAAGCGCACGGCGATTAAGATGGCCTTGGGTCCGATCCCCAGGGTTTCCGCCACGATCAGGGCGATGGGGGTGAACAGGATGATGGTGGCGGCGTTGGACATAAAGTTGGTCAGCGGCGTGATGATTAAGAAAATCAGGCACAGGATCAGCACCGGGCTTTTGAGGCTGCCGAGCACGCTTAAGCTGGCGTTTGCGATCATGTCCGCCGCGCCGGAGTTGGTCATGGCCTTGGCCACGGGCACCATGGCGGCGTAAATGATGATGCCGCTTATGGGGATGGCCCGGGTGGCGGACTTTACGGTGATGCAGCGGGCGCTGACCGCGATGAGCGCGCCGATGATGGCGATGAAGTGCAGCGGGATACCGATCTGCTTCTCAAAGATCATGCCCAGGAAGGTTCCCACCATCAGGCAGAGGCTCAGGTTGGTTTTCCAGCGCGGAATGCCGGAAAAATCGTTGGATTTCGCGGCGGAGACGCTGTCGCTGTCCGCGTTTCTGGGGGCATCCGGCAGCAGCTTGTAGCCGATGGTCGCCATGTAGATGGCGGAGATGAGCAGCAGCACCAGGGAGAGCGGCGCAAACTCAAAAAAGCTCATGGTCTGGCCGATGTTTAAGCCCTCCAGGGTCTCCTTAAGGAAGGGGCCTGAGGTGGTGCCCACGATGGTGATGCCGCCGCCGAAGCAGCAGCCCACGATGACCGGGTACATGAGCTTGGAGCGCTTCATGCCGGTGGAGGCGCTGATTCCTAAGATCAGAGCGATCAGCAGGGCGGCGGCTCCGGTGTTGGAGAGAAAGCCGGACATGATGCCGGAGAACATGACGATGGCGAAGATCAGGTGCCGCTCGTCCTTGGCGAACCGGGTCAGGAGCTGGCCGATTTTATCCGCCCCTCCGGTCTGGAAGACCGCCTCGCCGATGACTGCCATGGCGGCGATGATCATGGCGGTGCTGCTGGCAAAGGACTTGAGCGCTGTGTCCGCGTCGATGGCGCCGATGAGATAGAAGGCAACCGCCACACTCATTGCGGTAGCCGGGAGCGGAATCCACTCCGTTACAAACAAAACCAGGGCCGCAATCAGAATGAGTATCACCAGAATTGCGGGATCGATGCCTAAAGTCATGATAAATCCTCCTTTGAGTAAATCCATTATGGATGTTATGTGGGACCGCGCCGGTCGAAAAGTATGAGTAGAGTATAACTGCAGTTGTGCGAATTTGACAAATTGAAAAAAGTTTTAAGGGCTATAACCGTCGATTATTGACAGAAAGTTATAGGGCTTCAAACTCTTTGGCATTATGCAAAGGGCATTTTGGACCCTATAATGGACCCAAAGTATGCAAAAACCATGAGAGGAAAGGACAGACGGTTATGGAAGAATTGAGAAAACTGGCGCAGTTCCTGGCGGATATGAGACTGGAGGACGCGGGCGTGGAGGTGCTGGAGTCCGCAAAGGCGTGCGTGCTCGACACGGTGGCGCTGGCGCTGGGAGCGAGAGAGAATCCCATGTTTCAGGGGATTAAGGAGGTATACAGGAAGTGGGACGGCCCACAGGCGGAGGGGATTGCCCTCTGGGGCAGCGGGGAGCGGTCGGCGCTTCGCACCGCCGTGTTTTTAAACGCCATGATGGGACATATCCTGGAGCTGGACGACGTGCACACCAAGTCCAAGACGCACATCGGCACGGTTGTGATCCCGGCCGCATGGTGCCTGGCTGACGCGCTGGGGCGAAGCGGGCGGGACCTGCTGGAGGCGGTGGTCTGCGGGTACGAGGCCATGGCCCGCATCGGCATGGGCTTCGGTGTGTCCAGCCACCGCAACAAGGGCTGGCATGTGACCGGGACGGCAGGCACCTTCGGGGCGGCCGCGGCCTGCGCCAAGCTGCTTCGCTTTGACGCAGATAAGTTCATGGCCGCGTTCGGCCTGGCGGGCACCCAGTCCTGCACCACCTGGGCCTTCCTGGCGGACGGGGCGACCAACAAGGTGCTGCACCCGGCCAGGGCGGCGGTGAGCGGTCTGGAGTCCTGCCTGCTGGTTCTGGGCGGCATGAAGGGGTCATCCCGAATCCTGGACGCTCCGGACGGCGGCATCTACCCGATGATGTCGGATGCGTACGACTACCGGCTGGTGAGCGCCGGGCTGGGATCCGTCTACGAGATCCTCAATATGGATAAGAAGCCGTACCCCTGCTGCCGGAGCACCCACTGTGCCATCGACGCGGCCATCGCCCTGCGGGAGGCCCACTCCATCGATCCGGCCGCGGTGCAGGAGGTGCGGGTTTACACCTACCTGGTGGGACTCAAGCAGTGCGGGCTGACGGAGGGCAGCTTAAAACCGGCACTTCCCACCGAGGCGAAATTTTCCACGCCCTACACGGTGGCCTGCGCGCTCCTGCGGGGAAACGTGGGATTGGCGGATTTTGAGCCGGAGGTAATCGCCTCCGGGGAGACCGCGGACCTTCTGAAAAAGGTGCATGTCCTTGAGGACAGCCGCTTTACCGGGCGGTATCCGGAGCACTGGGGATGCCGGATGGAGATTGTCATGGAGGACGGGAGCGTGTACGGGACGGAGGTCGCGGACGCCTCCGGGAGCGTGAGCGCGCCGCTGACCAGAAACCAGATTCTGGCGAAGTCCAGGGCGTGCTGCGCCGGGTACGATGGGCAGTGGATTGAGTGGATTTTTGAGGCGGTGATGGAACTGGAGACGGCACATGAGTTGCCTGAACTGGGAAGGTGAGAGTGGAGGCGGTGCGGTGTGAGCGCGCCGGCACACGGTCTGGAAGAAAATGGGGGATGTTGCGTGAGGACAAGCTGTGCTATAATGGGCGTATTTGACGCGAATATGTAGAATGTTTTGAGAGCGGGGGATCGGGATGAACAAAAGTGATTTGGAAAAGATCGTGGCGATCGCGGAGGAGGGCAGCATGGCCAGGGCCGCGCAGAAGCTCTATATTACCCAGCCGGCCTTAAGCAAGTGCCTGACCAAGGTGGAGGAGGAGCTGGGGGAGAGCCTGTTTATAAGGCGGCCCAACGGCCTGAGCCTCACCTACGCGGGGGAGTGCCTGCTGGGGAAGGCGTACCAGATTATGAAGCTGTACGACGACGTGGAGATCGAATTCTGTGAGCTGAACCACATGCGCAAGGGAATTCTGAAGCTGGGCTCCGCCGAGAGAATCGGGGCGCTGGTTCTGCCCAATCTGCTGAAGCGGTTTAAGGAGCGCTACCCCAACATCAAGATCGACATCGTGGAGGAGAACAGCGTGATCTTAGAGGAGCGCCTTCTGTTGGGGGCCATCGATATTGCGATCCTGTGTCTGCCGCTCAAGAACGCCAACATCAACTACCAGGTGTTCTATGAGGAGCCGATCTACGCGGCGATTCCGGAGGGGCATCCCGTGAACGCGTATGCCCAAACGGCGGAGGGCGAGGAGATGCCGGTGATCCCCCTGGACGCCCTGCGGGGAGGCGAGTTTATTCTGACCAAGGCGTTCAAGAAGACGCGGATGGCGGCGGACCGGATTCTGGAGCATCTGGACGGGGACTACTCCATTGTGATGGAGTCCCAGAATATCGAGACCGTAATCCGCCTGGTGGCCAACGGCCTGGGAATCTCCCTGATTCCCAACATATACTCCAAGGTGTACCGCACGGGGGACAAGATCCGCTACTATCGGATTGAGGGTGACTGCCAGCCAAGCTGGCAGTGGGCCGTGATCTACAGCAATATCGACAACCTGACCCGGCCGTCTAAGGAGCTGTACCGGATTTTGTGCGAGGAAGGGTGCCAGCTGCCTAATTATGTGGAGGAGTGCAGGTAGGGAAAAATAAGTTTGCATAATTTAAAAGGTTTTACTGTAATATACCCTTGCGAAACTGTTGGTTTTGCAGGGGTTGTTGCAAATACGCAATTGGGTTATACTGTTATATATGGAATGAGATGACAGCAAGTGTTCAAAGAGGAGAGGTGAAGAATGTGGATTTGAAAAGAGATATTTATGGAGATCTGCTGGACTGGAAAAAGAGAAATACCGGGAAAGTGTTGGAGCTTAGAGGGGCCAGACAGGTAGGAAAAACCTATATTCTTGATCGATTTGCCAGAGAAAACTATAAAAATTATGTTTATATTAATATGCTTCAGACGTCGGGGGAAACGTTCCTTCGCTGCCTTGAAAAGGCAACTGCATGGGAGCCTGGAGATGAGCCGATCGAGCGGCCTCTTCACAATGCCTTCCGTTTAATGAAGAAAGATTTTTTGGATGATCAGTCCACTGTTGTAATTATAGACGAGATACAGGAATCGGCCCGAGTATATTCTCTGATAAGAGAGTTTGCCAGAGAATTTGACTGCCATTTTATAGTGACCGGAAGTTATCTGGGGAAAACCGTCGGGCGGGACTATTTCCTTCCGGCAGGAGATTTAGATGTTCTCACCCTGTATACATTGACGTTTGAGGAATTTCTCGATGCATTTGGAAAGCGCGGGGTATTTGATCAGGTTGATTTACTTGGAGCAAGCCCCCACGAAGCGTATGATGAGTTGAAACAGTACTATGAAATATACTGTGATATAGGAGGGTATCCTGCGGTTGTCACAAAATATCTGGAAACGCGGGATATCAGAAGGTGCAGGGAAGAGCTGTCAGGGATAATCCAAATTTTTATCGAGGAATCCCAGCGGTATTTTTCTGATGTGCTTGAGATGAATTTGTTTGAACAGGTAATGCCGGCGATTGCTCAGAGCATGGTGAAGGAGAAGAAAGGCTCTGATGATTTGGTAACGGAGTTGTCCGGAATTATTTTCAAAGAAGAGAGCAGCCGTGTTACCAAAAAAAGTATTAATCATGTTATGGCATGGCTATACCGCTCCCATATAATCGGTTTCTGCGGGAAGGCGATTGACTGTAACCCAATTGCGGTTTCGATGAACAGCCGGTTTTATTTTCTTGATGTGGGCGTGTGCAGATATTTTATGGATATGGCAGGGGCAGACCTGGCGACAATCCGGGGAATTGTGAATGAGAATTTCGTGTATATTGATTTGCTAAAACGCACAAAGAACATGGAGATCGCGGGATCGGCGCCAATGTTTGGGATTTATAAAGAGGGCGAGATTGATTTCCTGGTAAACAGCCGGCTCAATTATAAAAATTATGGGGTGGAGGTAAAGGCTGGGAGGAGCGAGGCGAAAACGGCCAGGATACTGCTGGAGGATAAAAAAGTGGAGGCCGTATACCTGCTGAAGGGGGATACTTACGGGGGAACGACAGAGGACAATCGAATGGTCACAGTCCCCATCTATCTGATATCCAGAGTGAAATTTGAGGTTATTGTTCACAGATAGTATTCCGCGAGGTGCTTTTTGTGAGTGAAGCGGAGCAAAAGTCACAGAAAACCCGAGGCTTAATTCCTGGAACGATAAGAACAGTCACTTGCATTAAGTAAAATTTCGTGCTAAACTAGGCACTGCAATAAGGCCGCAGACCCCTTGACTTTCCAGTATTTTCAAGGCGTGTCTGCAATCCAGACCGGTGTGTTCGAGACCTTCCACACCTAAAACAAAACTACAGGAGAAAACTAAATATGAGACAAGACAAGAGACATGTATACCTGATGGTCCACGGTGCGGCCATCGCGGCGATCTACGTGGTGCTGACGCTCTCGCTCTCGGCGATCAGCTTCGGCCCGGTGCAGTTTCGGATCTCGGAGGCGCTGTGCATCCTGCCGTACTTCACGCCGGCCGCGGTTCCGGGGCTGTTTATCGGCTGCCTGCTGTCAAACCTGCTGTTCGGCGCAGCGCTGCCGGACATTGTGTTCGGAAGCCTGGCCACGCTGATCGGCGCGGTGGGCTCCTGGTGCCTGCGCCGCCACAAGTGGTGCGTGTGCCTGCCGCCCATCTTCGCCAACGCGCTCATCATCCCGCTGGTGCTCCGCTACGCCTACGGGGCTCCGGACCTGATTCTCTATATGGTCGGGACTGTGGGACTTGGCGAGATTCTGGCTGTGGGCGTGCTGGGAAATGTGCTGCTCATTGCGCTGGATCGCTACAAGGGAATCATCTTTGGCGGCCCGGTCCGCAGCGCCCGCTCATGAACGGTTTGGCCCGGGGCGGGGAATGAAGTGTCAGCGTGATCATCGGTTAGATAGAGAGAACAGGAAATCCTGAGAGATTGGGGTTTCCTGTTTTTTTATACTATCTTGTTATAATATTATCACAAGAAGACACGGCGAAAAATTGGAAGATAAAGTGTAAATGACCATAAAAATGCCTAAAAATTTTAAAAACATAGACAAAGTTCCTAAATGACATTGACAAACATGTTATAACATGCTAACATACATATTATAACAGGAAGAAAAAGGAGGCGAAAGAATGGAGGACAGGCTGGACAAGGATTCTGATATCCCGATTCACCATCAGCTTTACCTGATTCTGGAGAAAAAGATTGTGGAGGGGGAATTTCAGCCGAATTCAATTATGCCTTCCGAGGCGGAGCTGCAGACCAAGTACGGGATCAGCAGGATTACCGTGCGCAGGGCGATCTCCGATCTGGAGAAATACGGCTATGTGAAGAAGAAAAAGGGGGTTGGGACATACGTGCTCCCCCAGAAGAAGTACCGTGAAGCCTTCGAGTTCAGGAGCTACAGCGAGGAGACGAAGGCACGGGGGAATGTCCCGAGCTCGATTATCCTGGACTGCGGGGAGATTGAGGCGGACGGCCGGGTGAGCGAGATGCTGCACATCAAACCGGGGGAGATGGTGGGGTATTTGAAGCGCCTGCGCCTGGCCAACGGGCGGATCACTGCCCTGCACGAGACCTTCATCAGCCTGCATTTTGGGTTCCACATCGTGCCGGAGGAGTTCGACGCGACCACGTCGCTGTACGATTTCTACGAGCGGCACGGCGTGGAGCTGGGCTACGCGGACGAGACCATCGAGGCCCGTATGCCCACCAACCAGGTGCGCACGGAGATGTACATGAAAGAGCCCCAGGCGCTGCTCTACCGGGAGCGGATTTCCTACCTGGAGGACGGAACGCCGGTGGAGTTCTCACAGAACTACGACAAGGCGGACCAGCAGAAGTATTTCATACATATGGAGCGCAGTAAAAAGAAAGGATAGGGGTGTTGCGATGAAACTTTATGATGTGCATTCTCATTTGGGGAAGACGAGCTCTGGCGAGGAGAACAGCGCTGGACTGCTGGTGCAGGAGCTCGCGGGTTACGGGATTTCCAAGGTGGGGATCAGCAGCCTTTCTGGCACCAGCACGCGGGCGCAGAACGATCTGGTGTACCATGCGATGAAGGAGTTCCCGGGGGTGGTGATGGGGTACGCCTTCATCAATCCCAAGGCGCCGGATGTCTACGACGAGATTGACCGCTGTCTGGGGGACTACGGGATGTACGGCGTAAAATTCCACCCGTGGAAGCACGGCTACTACAGCGACAACTGTCCGCAGATCGACGGTGTGCTGACGGCCATCGAGCGATACGGCGTACACATCCAGGTGCATGTGGGGACATCGCCGTTATGCACGCCGTTTCCGTGGATCGAGTACGCCAAGGCCCACCCGAAGCTGCGGGTGCTGTTCACCCACATGGGCTGCCGGGAATTCGGCTACAGCACTATCGAGGCGGTGCGGGACGTGCCAAATATCTGGGTGGAGACCTCCTGTCAGCTGGAATACAAGAACCTGAGGAAGGCGGCCAGGGAGCTGGGCTCCAAGCGTGTTGTGTTCGGCACGGACTGGCCCTACAAGCCCACCAACGTGGAGATTGAGAAGATTCAGTACATGGGATTTAACGACAGCGAGCTGGAGGATGTCTACTATAAAAATGCGGAATTCCTGTGGACCAAGTAAAGAGAAGGGGGAATCGATATGCAGGTTACGGTGATGCGGATTGACGACCGGCTGATTCACGGACAGATCGTGACCAGGTGGATTGACTACGCGGAGGCGAAGCGGATTTTAGTGGTGGACGACAAAGCTACGGCGGATCCCATGCAGCAGATGCTATTGAAGCTGGCGGTGCCCAGCGGGGTCAAGCTGGAGATACTGACCAAGGCGGACGGGCTGAAGCGGATTAACGAGGATCAGACGAAGGAGAATGTGCTGCTGCTCATGCGAAATCCCGCGGAGGCCAACCGGTTTCTGGAAATGGGCTTTGCCATTGACCGGATCAATGTGGGGAATATCAGCAACTCCAAGTCCGAGACCGGGCGGAAAAAGATGCTGGACTACATCTATCTGGAAAAGCAGGACGTGGAGGCCATGCAGGCGCTAATTGACAAGGGGGTGGCGCTGGATGTGCGGGCGATCCCCACGGAGCGGGCCAAGGACGGAGCGGAGCTGCTCAAGAAGTACTGAGGGGAATTACTGAGGGGAATATCTGTCCCGCCGGTGTGGGCGTGGGCGGAGAAATGATGTGCGCGGCAGCGGGGGAATAGTCTGTAGCGCAGGAAAGCATATGGTTAGGAGGAGGTATTTATGAGTTTATTTGCACAGGCATTGTTGGTTTCACTGATTGTGTGGCTGGGATTTTTGGACAAGGCGTTCATCCATTCCTTTATCTACCGGCCGGTCTGCATCGGTCCTCTGGTGGGCCTGGTGATGGGCAATTTAAAGATCGGCCTGGAGGTCGGCGTCGCGGTTGAGTTGATGTTCCTGGCGGTGGTGTTCGTGGGCGTTGCAATCCCGCCGGACGAGGTCCTAAGCTCCGCCATCGCGACGGCCTTCGCCTGCCTGGCGGGCAACACGGAGATCGGAATCGCCACCGCGCTTCCCATCGCCGTGATCGGGCAGATCTTCCGCCAGACGCGAAACACCACGATCTACGAGGTGACCCAGCGCAGAGTGGAGCGGGCGGCCGCCAACGCGGATCCCAGGGGGATTATCCTGTGGACCAGTATCATCCCAAGCTTTGTGGAGTATGTCCTGTTCGGTATCCCCGCGTTCATTGCGGTTTACTTCGGCGCCAGCTACGTGCAGGCGATTATCGATTTCATCCCGGAGAAGATGATTTCCGGTATCGCCGCAGGAGGCGGGCTGATCGGAGCCGTCGGCGTGGCGCTGCTGCTCAGCACAATCAAGAGCAAACGGTCGTGGCCGTACTTCCTGGTGGGATTTTTCTTCGCCTCCTACCTGGGGGTCAACATGATCGGGATCGCGGTTGTGGCGCTGGTGTGTGTGGCCTTAAATCTGTACGCGGATCAGGCCAAGGCATGATGGATTGGGGAAGGAGATACGAATATGGAAGAACGCAGTAATGTGACGGCAGTTTCCGCAGAGGACCGCAGACTGAACCGGAAGGATTTATGGAAAGTGTTGATCTACTCGCTGGGCATCGAGAGCGGCTGCAGCGTGACCAAGCAGGAGGCGCCGGGCTACACCCAGGCCATGATCCCGGTCGTGGAGAAGGTGTGCACCAGCAAGGAGGAGAAGGCGGAGGCCTACACCCGGCACACCCAGCTGTTTTTGACTGAGGGACGCGTGGCGGCCTTCTGTGTGGGCGTTTCCGCGGCGATGGAGGAGCGGCTGGCCCTGGAGAAGGACCTGGATCCGGATTCCATCAACGCCGTCAAGGTGGCGCTCATGGGCCCGCTCGCCGGAATCGGCGACTCCCTGTTGCACGGCACCCTGCGCCCCATCATGGCCGGCATCGCCTGCTCCATGGTGGCAGCCAGCGGCTATACCAGCGCGGCGGGACCCGCCCTGTTTTTCTTAGTCATGGTGACGGTGGTCATGGTAGCCCGCTACTTCGGCGTCTTTAAGGGGTACAGCGGCGGCATGCGCCTGGTGGCCGGGATGCAGGAGGGCGGCATGCTGGACAAGCTGACCAAGTACGCGGCCATCGCGGCGTTCATCGTCTGCGGCGGCTTCATCTCCTCGCTGGTGTACTGCAGCACGCCGATCACCTACGCCACCCAGGAGACCAGCATAAGCCTCCAGGAGGTGTTGGACGGAATCATGCCCAATGTGATCCCGCTTTTGTACACGCTCCTCATGTACTGGCTGCTGGTGAAGAGGAAAGTTTCCCCCATCCTTCTGATGGTTGGAACCATGGTACTTGGAATTGTATGCGTATATCTGGGAATTCTGTCCTGACGGTTTGGACGGAAATATGAAGGAGGAGAGGGACTGTGATCATTGATTTTCACGCCCATGTGGACCGGGATATTGTGTCCAAACAGTATTTGATCGAAGACGTGATTCGGGATATGGATGAGAATGAGATTGACATCCGCATGATTTCCACGTTGAAGGGAAAGAGCATACGGGATCAGAACGATGCCATGGTAGAGTATGCCAGGCGGTATCCGGGGCGGCTTCTGGCCTGCGCCGTGATCAACCCCAAGGAGGACGACTGCGTGGAGGAGGCAGCCCGGGTGGCGGCTATCCCGGAGGTGCGGGCCCTGGAGTTCAACTCCTGGGAGTACGGTTTTTTGCCGGAGGAGTATGAGTACCACCTGGATCCGATTTTTGACATCGCGGCGAAGCAAAATCTGCCGGTAAAGCTGTTTGCCGGCTGGGGGCCGCGGACCATGCCGCAGCAGTGGGAGAAGTACATCAAACGGCACCCGGATGTGACCTTTGTGGTTCTGCACATCGGCGGCGTGGACTTTGGCTACGGCAGCATACCGTTCATCAAGGCCTACGACAATGTGCTCTGTGAGACCTCCGGGCAGACGGAGATGCAGGTGCTTCACGAGGCGTTTCAGATGCTTCCACGTGAAAAATTCCTGTTCGGCTCCAATTTCCCGGACCACATCACAAAGTGTTCCATCGATACATTTGAGCTGCTGCATTTTGACGGGGAGATGAGACAGAGCATGTTCTGTGAGAATGCCCGGAAATTGCTGAAACTATAGTGGATAACAGGAAGGTGTTTGCGTGCAGGAGAGAGATGATGTGAGAGCGCTTCTCCCGGAGGAAGGGAGAGGGCTGTTTAATGATATTGTATCGGGGCGCGTGCTGGGAGCGGGCAGGCACATACGGATGATCGGGGATATGATGCGCTCCATCGCAGGACTTAGAATTCCGGCCCATGAGAAGCTGGAGCGGTGTCTGCGGCTGGGGGAGTTTTTTAAGGAGACCCGGGGAAAGTCCAGCTACGCCATCGTCACTGCGGTCAATCTGATGACGGCAGGCTTTGCCGAGGCGGATGGGAAAGCGGATGTGGATGTGGACCGGCTGATTGAGGAGCGGGTTTTAGCGTACTTTGAGAACTCGGAAAGGGATACGTTGGAAATCGTCCGCCGGTTTAGAAATTTGGTGGAGAATCAGGGGCTTAAAAGGCTGATGGTGTTCGACTATTCCAGCACGGTGGAAAAGTGCGTGGTGGGGCTTCACCTGCCGGTGGAAGTGTATGTTTTGGAGAGCCGCCTAATCGACGGCGGGCGGCCCTTTGTGCGGCCCTTCGTGGAAGCAGGGCATAAGGTGCACTTCATCGCGGACGCGGCGATGCTCACGGTGCTAAAAGAGATTGACGCGGTGTTTATCGGCGCGGAGACCTTCTACCCGGACGGATCGGCCTTCAACACGGCCGGGTCGGATCTGCTGGCGGAGGTGTGCAAACTGCACGGGGTTCCCTATTACGTGCTGACGCCGCTTCTCAAGATCGACATGAGGCCCTGTGAGGGGATTTTTAAAGAGGTGATTGCGGCCGACCTGCGGGGGCGGCTGGCCGCAGGATGGGATCAGGAGATACAGGAGAAGGTGGATTTTTACTCCCTGGAGCTGGTGCGGGTTCTGCCCGAACAGATCAGCGCCTTTGTGACGGAAAAGGGGATTATCCCCACGCCGGCCATGTTTGCGGTTGCGCGGGAGTATGACGAGTTGGTAAACGGGAGGGGAAGAGCACAGTGAAGAGAGAATATCCGCTGGCCCTGGTAATGATACAGCCGGAGGCCATGCCGGGAAGCTATTTAAATGATGGGGAGACATTCGGGCAGATTCTTGAGAAAACCCTGGCGGAGGCCCAGATGGTGGCAGACATGGGATTTGACGGATTCATCCTCCAGAACATGCACGACGGGCCTGTGGGCCAGCAGGCCAGGCCGGAGACCATCGCCTACATGACCAGGCTGGGGACGGAGCTGAGAAGGCGGTTTCCGGAGCTGGTGATCGGCGTGCTGGTGAACTGGGACGGCGTTGCCTCCCTGGCGGTGGCTGAGGCTGTGGAGGCGGATTTCGTCCGGGTGGAACATCTCTACACGGGGGTCAGCGTGGCCAACAGCGGGTTCATGTTCGGCCAGTGCGGGGAGATCTGCCAGATGAGAAAGCGCCTGGGTAGCCGCATACCGGTGTACGCGGACGTGCAGGAGGTGAACAGCACCTACGTGGCGCCCAAGAACAAGGTGGACGCGGCTGCGGACACGGTGCGCGGTGCGTTCGCGGACGGCGTGTTCGTCAGCGGCAACAATGCCCAGGAGAGCATGGAGTACGGCAGGGCCATCAAGAAGCGCCTTCCCGGCGTGCCGGTGTTTCTGGGCGGCGGAGCCACGGGGGACAATATCAGAGAGCTGATGACCGTGTACGACGGCGTGAGCGTGGCCACATGGATCAAGAACGGCAACATGCGCAATCCCATCGACCCGGAGCGGGCGCGGCTGTTTTTGGCTGAGATCGGGGAGGCCAGAAAGCTCCGGGAGAAGGGAGCGGAGGCGTGAAGCAAAGCGGAGGTGTGATCCTTGTGGGGCATGGACGGTTTGCGGAGGGGCTTCTCACGCCCCTTCAGATGCTGGCCGGCGTGCCGGAATATTTCGCCGGAATTGAGTTCCCGGCGGGGATGGCCGAGGACGAGCTGGAGGAGAAAATTCTCCGGCAGCTGGAGGCGTTCGGGGGACGCGGCGTACTGATCCTGACGGACGTGGCCGGCGGGACGCCGTTCAAGATGGCGGTGAAGGCATCCTTTGGCCGGGAGGACGTGACGGTGGTCACCGGGACCAACCTGCCGGTGGTGCTGCAGCTGGCCATGCTGCCGCAGTGGACCGGTGTGCCGGAAAGCCTGGAGGAGCTGGTTGCGGCCGGGCGCGAGGGGCTAAAGGTGGTGCGGTATTAGCGTCAGGGAGAGGGAGTAAGGTAACATGTAACATGGGGTGTTTTTATTTTAGTGAAGGCGCTGTGGCGCACCGGAAGGCCGGTGGGCCACAGCGCCTTTTATGTCGTGAGAGGGCCGGGAGACATTGCGTTCCCGCCGATTATGTGGTATGATAATCAATATCCGCGGAGAGATCTCTCCGCGAATTCATCTAATGCCGCCGTCATCACGGTGGTTTCAAGATTTATCGTGGCGGTTTCCGCCAGGAATTTCCTTGCGATCTGCTTTTTCGAAAACACGGGGAGGGATGGCCTATGGGCTGAGTTTGCCATTGAATTATGTGGAGAAATTTCGTATAATGAAGGAGAAAATATGGCAAAAATAAATGTGAAATTTAAGGACAGGCTGTTCCGGCTGGTGTTTCAGGACAAGCGGAGTCTCCTGGAGCTGTACAACGCGCTAAACAACAGCGATTACCAGGATCCGGAGGAGTTAGAGATCACCGTGCTGGAGAACGCCCTCTATATGTGCATGAAAAACGATCTGTCATTCCTGGTGGGGGATGTGTTAAACCTCTATGAGCACCAGAGCACCTACAACCCCAACATGCCGACCCGGGGCTTTTTCTATCTGGCCGACGTGTACCGGAAATATGTGGAGCAGCGCAAGCTCAACCTGTACGGGAGCCGTCTGGCAAAGCTGCCGCTGCCACAGTATCTGGTGTTTTACAACGGTTTGAAGAGCGAGCCGGACCGGGTGGTTCTAAAACTTTCGGATGCGTTTGCATGCCCTGAGGGGATGAAGCCCTGCCTGGAGCTTGAGGCAGTGATGCTCAACATCAACCTGGGGCACAACCGGGAGCTGATGGAGCGCTGTGACACGCTGCGGCAGTACGCGCAGTTTGTGGCGGAGGTGCGCAGCTGTCTGGCACAGATGGGCCAGCTCGAGACGGCGGTTGATCAGGCGGTGGAGAACTGTATCCGTGAGGGCGTCTTGTCAGAATTCCTGTCCGCACACAGAGCGGAGGTGTTTAACATGATATTGTACGATTACAATGAGCAGGAACATATCGCGATGGAGCGCGCGGAGGCTGAGGAGGAAGGCATTGAGAAGGGGAAGACGATCGGAATGACGATTGGAATGACGATTGGAATGGCCGAGGGCGTGCTGGACTTTCTGGCGGACTTGGGCGAGATCCCGGAAGACCTGCGCCAGAAAATCACCAGCGCCCCTTCGATCGACACGTTAAAGGCGTGGCTGCGGCTGGCGGCGCGGGCGGATTCGGTGGAGGACTTTGTGAGGAAGGCCGGTCTGTAGGGGTAGCGGCCGCGGTGAGCGGGTGAAAATCGCGCATAAACGTTGGAAAGCGGGGAATTCCAGACTGGGAATTCTCCGTTTTTTCTATGGAATTTGTGCGGGTTTCTGTTATAATAGGCGTAGATGCGCTCTCGGGCGCAATCAAAAGAGAAATATGCGACATACTATAATTATATGCGCGGGACAGTTCGCCGGATTTCGCGGGAGAGCGGAGCGGATGTCCGTGCAGGGAAAGGATATGAGCGATGTATCAGATAGATTTTAACAAACCGGAGCATGTGCATTTTATAGGGATCGGAGGCATCAGCATGAGCGGGCTGGCGGAGATCCTCCTGGGAGCGGGCTTCACCGTGTCCGGGTCGGACGCCCATGAGACGGAGCTGACGGATCGTTTGGCGGAAAAGGGCGCGCGGGTGTACTACGGCCAGCGCGCGGCCAACATTGACGAGGAGCAGGGGATCGACGTGGTGGTGTACACGGCTGCGATCCATGAGGATAACCCGGAGTTTGTGGCCGCGAAGGAGCGGGGGATTCCCATGCTCACCAGGGCGCAGCTGCTGGGCGAGATGATGCGCAACTACAAGCAGGCGGTGGCGATTTCGGGAACTCACGGCAAGACCACCACCACCTCCATGGTGGCGGAGATTCTGATGGCCGGCGAGATGGATCCCACCATCTCTGTGGGCGGAATTTTGAAGGACATCGGCGGGAACATCCGCGTGGGCAGCCCGGAGCTGTTTGTCACGGAGGCCTGCGAGTACACCAACAGCTTCCTGTCGTTTTACCCCACCCTTGAGGTGATTTTGAACATCGAGGCGGACCACCTGGACTTCTTTAAGGATTTGAGCGACATCCGCCACTCCTTCCGCCTGTTTGCCGAGAAGCTTCCGGCGGACGGCGTGCTGGTGGTGAACAGCGGGATCGAGAACCTGCGGGAGATCACGGACGGGTTAAAGTGCCGGATCGTCACCTTCGGCGAGGCGCCGGACAGCACCTACACGGCCAGGAATATTACATACGATGAGTATGCCCGCCCGTCGTATGACCTGGTGATTCAGGGGGAGATTGTAAACCGGATTTCGCTGGGCGTGACCGGTGAGCACAATGTATACAATTCACTGGCGGCCATCGCGGTGGCCATGGAGCTGGGCGCCGGGTTTGACGCGGTGATGGCTGGCCTGAAGGCGTTCACCGGCACGGACCGGCGGTTTGAGAAGAAGGGGGAGATAGGCGGCGTCACCATCATCGACGATTATGCCCACCATCCGCAGGAGATAAGGGCCACGCTCTCGGCGGCGAAAAATTATCCGCATCGGAAGCTGTGGTGCGTGTTCCAGCCCCACACTTACACCCGCACCAAGGCGTTTCTGGATGAGTTCGCCCAGGCCCTGTCCGCGGCGGACGAGGTGATCCTGGCGGATATCTACGCGGCCAGGGAGACGGATACGCTGGGCGTCAGCTCCGCGGATATCGCGAAGAAAATCCAGGATTTGGGAACGACAGCGCACTTTATCCCCTCCTTCGATGAGATTGAGACATTTATTTTAGAAAATTGTGTGAACGGTGACTTGTTGATAACTATGGGTGCCGGAGATATCGTAAAAGTGGGAGAAAAGCTGCTTGGAATGTAGTTATCCACATTATCCACAGAGTTGTCAACATTTTATGTAAAGAGATAATGTGGATTTCGCGATTAACATAAAAAAATGTCGCACGATTTTAAAAAACTTGAATTTACATGGGGAATCCGGTCGTTTGGATCGTTATAGATTCGACATACGCCCGGATTTTCCACATTATCCACAATATCCACAATCCAATGTGTGCATAACCTGCCCCTATTTTCTTTTTTTGGGGGATGTGTTATGATGATAGCAGTTTATAAAGAGGTGGAGAAGATGACGTTTCAGATGAGAGACAGGTGGAATATTCCCGTTACCGCGGTGGCGGATGAGTTTATCGATCATTATATGGCTGCGGCCAACGGTGAGTATGTGAAGGTGTATCTGTACATTCTGCGCCATCAGAGCGAGCCTGTGGATGTGGAGGCGATTGCGGATGCGCTGAATCATACGGAGTCCGATGTGCGCAGGGCCCTGGCCTACTGGGAGAAGGCCGGGGTCTTGTCGCGGGAGGAGACCGGTGCGGCGGGAGCGAAAGCGCCGGAAGGTTTTCCGGCGGACGCTGCGGTGGAGACCGCGGCGGGCGCGGAGCGCGGGTTCAATGTGCCCGGGGGCCGGACTGTGGATGTAAACCGCGAAGCCGCGCCGGGGCTCCGGGAGTCTGTGGCGGGGGGAAGAACGGCCGCCGCAGATGACTTCCGCTCTCAGGGAACGGCCTTTTCCCCTGGCCAGCAACCTGCCGCGCCATCGGCCCCATACGCGCCTTACAGCGGCCAGGCCGCACCCGCTACGGTGTCAGTGACCGCGGAGATGGATGGGATGCCGGGCGCGGGGATGTCAGGCGCGGGGATAGCTGGCACGGGGATAGCAGCCGCGGGCATGTCAGGTGCAATCTCCGCAGCGCCTGCAATCGCCGCCTCCGCCATTCAACCTTCACCCGCCTCCGATGCGCCAAAGCCGGTCTATTCCGTGGCCCAGGTGAACCGCCTCTCCGGGGACGAGGAGTTCGCGCAGATTCTGTACATCGCGCAGAAGTACATGAACAAGGTGTTTACTCCCCGGGACTGCCAGGTGTTCGCGTATCTGTACGACACGTTAAAGTTTAGCCCGGAGCTGTTGGAGTACCTGGTGGAGTACTGTGTCCAGAACGGCCATGTGAGTGTCCGCTACATGGAGACCGTGGCGTTAAACTGGCATGAGCAGGGCTTTAAGACCCCGGATGAGGCCAAGGAGTACGCCCAGGCGTTCAACAGCGACGCGTTCAGCGTGATGAAAGCCTTTGGGCTGAACGACCGCAGGCCGGGGACTGAGGAACAGCGGATGATCACCAAGTGGTTTAAGGAGTATGGGTTTGGCAGGGAGCTGGTGCTTCTGGCCTGCAACCGGACCATCTCTGCGATACATAACCCCAGCTTCCGCTATGCGGACAAGATTCTGTCCGACTGGAAGGCTGCGGGGGTCCACACGCGGGCGGACGTGGACGCACTGGACGAGAAGCGGGCGAAGAGCCGCACCCAGGCCGGAGGAAACGCCGCGTCCGGCGGCAGGGCCGCGGGAGCCCAGGGTGGCGGGAGCGCGGACGGGGGGAGAAAGAAATCCTCCAACCAGTTCCACAATTTCAAGCAGCGCGACACTGACTATGACGCGCTGGTGTTAAAGCAACTGAAGGAGCGCGTGGGCCGCCAGTGATTGAGAGCCGAACTTTGCCGGTGGGCGGGGAAGGCGTGGGCGCGGTCTGCGTGCGGACGTGAGCGAGGAGAACAAGTATGGCACTTAGCAATTCCCAGTACGATGCGATTATGCGGGAATACGGAAAACAGCAGATCGAGAACCGGCATCGCCAGGAGGAGCGCAGGGCGCAGGTCTATGCGCGGATCCCCGCGATCCGGGAGCTGGAGGCGGAGATTGCGGGCCGCTCGGTGGCCTGCGCCAAAAAGCTTCTGGAGGGCGACCAGGGGGCGTTAGGGCAGCTGCGGGAGGATTTAAAGGATTTAAAAGAGCAGAAGGCCCTGATGATCCGGGCGGCGGGCTTCCCGGATGACTATCTGGAGCTGCACTACCGCTGCCCGGACTGCCAGGACACCGGCTATGTGGACGGCCATAAGTGCCACTGCTTTTTGCAGGCCCAGATGAAGCTTCTCTACGCTCAGTCCAACCTGGAGAGCGTGCTGGACCGGGAGAATTTTTCCACCCTGTCCTACGCATACTATGATGACAGGGAGATCATTCCCCAGCTGGGGATGACCAATGCCGGGTACATGCGCCAGGTGGTGGAGTGGTGCATGGATTTTGTGCGGGATTTCGGCGAAAAGCACGAGAATCTTTTGTTCACCGGCAGCACCGGCGTGGGCAAGACCTTTCTGACCAACTGCATCGCCAGAGAGCTGATGGACAAGTACTACTCGGTGATCTACCTGTCCGCCTCCGACCTATTTGAGGTGTTCTCGCGCAACAAGTTCGACTATCAGCCCGAGGACGACATGAAGGACATGTACCGGTACATTCTGGACTGTGACCTTCTGATCATCGACGATCTGGGGACGGAGTTAAACAACAGCTTCACCTCCTCCCAGCTGTTCTACTGCATCAACGAGCGGATGAACATGAAGCGCTCCACCATCATCTCCACCAACCTGTCTGTGGCGCAGCTGCGGGACAGCTATACGGACCGGGTGACGTCCCGGATTATGAGCGGATACACGGTGATTCCCCTGTACGGTGGGGATATCCGGCTGTTAAAAGGATAATCGGGCGCGAACCGCTTGACGAAAACACGCCCATGTTGTATAAATGATATGTTCACTACAAACAGGAGGATAAAAACACATGCTGTACGAGGAGAAGATCATTGAAACCATACCGGTAGGGCCGCTGGGATTAATCCCACTCAAGAGCATCTCCGAATTGGGAGAAAAGGTCAATCAGTATCTGGTAGAGTGGAGACACGAGCGGGAGAGCGAACACAAATCAACGATTGCATTTTCCGGTTATCAGAGAGATACCTACATTATTGAGGCAAACACCCCCAGATTCGGATCCGGGGAAGGCAAGGGCATCATCGGCGAGTCGGTGAGGGGCGATGATCTTTACATCATGGTGGACGTGTGCAACTACAGTCTGACCTACTCCCTCTGCGGCATGACGAATCATATGTCGCCGGACGACCATTTCCAGGATTTAAAGCGCATCATCGCAGCTGCCGCCGGCAAGGCGCGCCGCATCAACGTGATCATGCCGTTCCTGTATGAGAGCCGGCAGCACAAGCGCTCCAGCCGCGAGTCCTTGGACTGCGCCCTGGCGCTTCAGGAGCTGGTGAACATGGGTGTGGAGAACATCATCACCTTCGATGCCCATGACCCCAGAGTGCAGAACGCGATCCCGTTAAAGGGATTTGAGACGGTTCAGCCCATCTATCAGTTCTTAAAGTATCTGCTGAAGGTGGAGACCGACCTTCAGATTGACAGCGACCACATGATGGTCATCAGCCCGGACGAGGGCGGCACCGGACGCGCGGTGTACTTCGCCAACATGCTGGGACTGGATATGGGAATGTTTTACAAGCGCCGCGACTACACGCAGATCGTGAACGGCCGCAACCCCATCGTGGCCCATGAGTTCCTGGGCTCCAGCGTGGAGGGCAAGGACGTGCTGATCATCGACGACATGATCTCCTCCGGCGAGAGCGTGCAGGACGTGGCCAAGGAGCTGAAGCGCAGAAAAGCCAGAAAGGTGTTCATCTGCGCCACCTTCGGACTGTTCACCAACGGGCTGGTCAAGTTTGACGAGTACTACGAGAACGGGATCATCGACCGGATTCTGACCACCAACCTGGTGTACCAGACGCCGGAGCTGCTGTCCAGACCTTACTACATCAACGTGGACATGAGCAAATATATTGCGCTGATCATCGACAACCTGAATCATGACGCCTCCTTAAGCGAGCTGCTGACCCCCACCACGCGGATCAACCGGCTGCTGGCGAAGTATCGGGGAGAGCGCGAGTAGGACGTTTGTCCTTCATGAGGCGCGAAACATAGAGCCGAAAGGAATCGCATCTATGAATGAAGAACAATTCCGCAGCAGGATCTACTGGATCACATTTCTATTCAGCATGCTGGTTGTGTGGATACACTCCTACAACGTGGAATTGTTTTTGGGACTTACCGGGCATGCCGCCGCGGTGGACCAGATAGAGCGGGCGATCGGAGAAGGCCTGGGGCAGATGGCTGTCCCGGGATTCTTCCTGGTCTCCGCCTACCTGTTCTACCGCCGGTTTGACTGGAGTGCGCTGAGGCGCAAGTGGGAGTCCCGCATTCACAGCGTGCTGATTCCTTATTTTTTATGGAATTTTCTGTACTACATGGCCTACGTGGCGGCCACGCGGCTTCCCGCGGTCGCCCGGCTTTTGGGGAAGGACCCGATTCCGGTGGGCGGGGAGCAGCTGGTGCGCGCTGTGCTGTTTTACGGGTATAATCCGGTGTTCTGGTACTTGTACCAGTTGATTCTTCTGATCGCGCTGGCCCCGGCCGTGTATCTTCTCATGCGCAGGAATATCACCGCCGCCCTTACCATGGGTGGTCTGGCGTTCATGATTTATAAGGGATGGGCCTTCCCGCAGCTGAACGCGGACGCGCTGTTCTACTACAGCGCGGCTGCCTGGGCGGCCCTGCACCGGGAGCGGGAGGGAAGGTTTGCGGAGAGCGGGAGAATCGGGGACTGGGCGGTCTGCGCGGGGGTTTTGGCGTTTCTTGGCGCCGCAGCGCTGCTGTTTGGGCGGCAGGGGATGCCGCTCTACAATAACCCGCTCAGGACGGTGCTCATTCGGTTTGTGATGGCATCCGGCGCGTGGATGCTCGTGAGCCTGGCGCCGCTTCCGGCGGCGCCGGACTGGACGAAGAACAACTTTTTCCTGTACGCGGTCCATTTTGCCTTAGTGCGCCTGGTCAACAAGGCGGGGGCGAAGCTGCTGCCGCAGGCGGCGGCCGCTCCGCTTGTTGTGTTCCTTGTCATGCCTGCGCTTGTGGCTGTGTTCAGCTGGGGGGTGACGCGGGTTTTGGTGCGGTATACGCCAAGGGTGTATGGAGTGCTGGCGGGGGGACGGCTGGAAGGTGTTGGGAAGGGAAGACGGTAGAAGGACGATGGGATGGCGGAGACGGTAGAAAAATGCTGGGATGGCGGAGATGGCAGAGAGACGCTGGGATGGCGGAGCCGGTAGAAAGACGCTGGTAAGGCGAGGGCGGCAGATCGATTAAGGCAGGAACAGGAGAGCAGTCTAAGAGAATACCCCCACCTCATCCGAAAAAAACAAATCCATTATAATCCAACCCCAAAAACCATTGAAAGAGGACAGATATACGAAACTTCAAATAAAGAACCGGGCGTGCATTTCCCTCGTGATCAAATACAGAGAGGGGAGTGCCGCCTGTTTTTTTACTTTGTGGTTAGTTTGAACAAATTTTTTCCTCCCAACCCACAAAATTCTCTTGACATTTTGGTTAGTTAATGCTAACCTAAGAATGCAGTTAGGATACCATAACTTCCTGACTGCACAGGAAATGAATCTGACATCACAATGACAATACAGGGAGGAAGTGAGTTTATGCCACTCACAATGGCAAGGCAGGGCGAGGTGACATCCATCAAGCGGGTTGGCGGGAAGGAAGAGGTCCGCCGTCACCTGGAGAACATGGGATTTGTGCCGGGGACGGATGTGACGGTGATCTCCGTCAACAACGGTAACGTGATCGTGAACGTAAAGGAAGCGCGGGTCGCAATCAGCAGAGAGATGGCTGGAAAGATTATGATCTAGGCCGTGGGCTGCGGGTATGACGCAGGTATGAGAGGGAAAGGAGTGCGGGATATGCAGACATTGAGAGAAGTGAAGTGCGGAAATTCGGTTTCCGTGGTGAAGCTGCACGGCGAGGGAGCGGTGAAACGCCGGATTATGGACATGGGAATCACCAAGGGGACGAAGGTTTTTGTGCGCAAGGTGGCGCCGCTCGGGGACCCTGTTGAGGTGACTGTGCGGGGGTATGAGCTGTCCCTGCGGAAGGCGGATGCGGAGATGATTGAGGTGCAGTGACGGCTGCATTTTTTTAAAAATCGTGAGTTAGCCTAAACTAATTTGAAAAAGGGGCAATTTCTCACCAGGAGAAAGAGGAGGATATGAAAATGTCAATCAAAATCGCATTGGCCGGCAATCCCAACTGCGGGAAGACCACGCTGTTCAACGGGCTGACCGGTTCCAACCAGTTTGTGGGCAACTGGCCCGGTGTGACGGTGGAAAAGAAGGAGGGGAGACTGAAAGGCAACCGGGAGGTCATCATCGTGGATCTTCCCGGGATTTACTCCCTGTCCCCCTACACGCTGGAGGAGGTAGTGGCCAGGAATTACCTGATCACGGAGCGCCCGGATGTGATCTTAAACATCGTGGACGGAACCAACCTGGAGCGGAATCTCTACCTGTCCACCCAGCTGATGGAGTTAGGGATCCCGGTGGTCATGGCCGTGAACATGATGGATGTGGTGAAGAAGAACGGGGACGAGATCAACCTTGAGGCGCTTGGCGACAAGCTTGGCTGCCCGGTGGTGGAGATCTGCGCGCTTAGGGGAACCGGAATCATGGAGGCGGCGAACGAGGCGGTGGCCCTGGCCGGAAAGGGGCAGAGCGGTGCGCCGGTGCACCGGTTTGGGACAGAGACGGAGGCCGCGCTGGAGAAAATCCAGGGTATGTTGGGGAGCGGTATTCCGGGGAGTGATATCCCGGGGCGCGATCTCTCGGGGAGTGATATCCTGGGGCGCGATATTCCGGGGAGCGATCCCTCGGTGAGTGATATCCCGGGTTGCGGTATCCTGGGGCGCGACATCCCAGAAAGCCAGAAGCGCTTCTACGCGATCAAGCTGTTTGAGCGGGACGAAAAAATCACCGCGCAGATGGGCGCAGCGCCGGACGTTGAGGCATTGATCAAGCAGGCGGAGGAGGCGCTCGACGACGACGCGGAGAGCATCATCACCAACGAGCGGTATACATACATCACATCGATCATCGACGGCTGCTACAAAAGACGGCACAGGCAGAAGCTCAGTGTCTCGGACCGGATCGACCATATCGTGACCAACCGCTGGCTGGCGCTGCCGATTTTCGCCGCGGTTATGTGGCTCTTGTATTATGTCTCCGTCTCCACCGTGGGAACCTGGGCTACGGACTGGGCAAATGACGGCGTGTTCGGCGAGGGCTGGAGCCTGTTCGGCCTGGAAATCCCCGGCATTCCGGTGCTGGTGGGGGACTTTCTGACCTCTGTGGGCTGCGCGCAGTGGCTGTCCAGCCTGATTTTGGACGGCATCGTGGGTGGCGTGGGCGCGGTGCTGGGTTTTGTGCCGCAGATGCTGGTGCTGTTTATCTTCCTCGCATTCCTGGAGGCCTGCGGCTACATGGCTCGGGTGGCCTTCATTATGGACCGGATTTTCCGCAAATTCGGCCTGTCCGGCAAGTCCTTCATCCCCATGCTCATCGGCACGGGCTGCGGGGTTCCGGGCGTGATGGCCAGCCGCACCATCGAGAACGACCGCGACCGGAGGATGACCATCATGACCACCACCTTCATCCCCTGCGGCGCAAAGCTTCCCATCATCGCGCTGTTTGCGGGGGCGCTGTTCGGCGGGGCCTCCTGGGTGGCGCCCAGCGCGTACTTTGTGGGGATTGCGGCCATCATCTGCTCGGGAATCATTTTAAAGAAGACCAGGATGTTCGCGGGCGATCCGGCCCCCTTCGTGATGGAACTGCCCGCCTACCACATGCCCACGGCCTCCAATGTGCTTCGCAGCATGTGGGAGCGGGGCTGGTCCTTTATCAAGAAGGCGGGGACGGTGATCCTTCTGTCCACCATCTTTGTGTGGTTCACCTCCAATTTCGGGTTTGTGGACGGACATTTTGGCATGGTGGAGGACCTGTCCCACGGCCTTTTGGCCGCGATCGGGCGCGGCGTCTCCTGGATCTTTGCGCCCCTGGGCTGGGGCAGCTGGCAGGCTGCGGTGGCGGCCATCACCGGCCTGGTGGCGAAGGAGAACGTGGTGGGCACCTTCGGCATTCTCTACGGCTTCGCGGAGGTGGCCGAGGACGGGGCGGAGATCTGGGGCACCCTGGCCCGCAGCTTTACCGCGGTGAGCGCGTACTCCTTCCTGGTGTTCAACCTGCTCTGCGCGCCCTGCTTCGCGGCTATCGGGGCGATCCGGCGGGAGATGAACAGCGCTAAGTGGACCTGGTTTGCCATCGGCTATCAGACGGCCCTGGCGTACGCCGTGTCCCTGTGTATTTACCAGTTTGGCACCTGGTTTGTGACCGGGCGCTTCGGACTTGGCACAGCCGCAGCGCTGGCGGTTTTGGCGGCGTTTATCTACCTCCTGATCCGGCCGCATGGGGAGAAAAAGTCCCCGGGGATCCGGGTGAAGGCCCAAAATGCGGCGTAGCATTTGAAGGGGCGGTGAGAGTACTCGAGGATGTGCGGGAGACCCCGCATGTCCCCGGGTATTTTTTTGTGGATACAGCGAGGGGAAGATGTTATAATGAAAAGATATGAATGAATAAAATGAGGAGGAGAACGATCGCATATGAGAGCAATTATGGTCATGTTTGACTCGCTGAACCGGCACATGCTTCCGCCCTACGGGTACGAGGACATCGTGGCGCCGAACTTTGAGCGCCTGGCGAAGCGGACCGTCACCTTTGACAACTGTTATGCCGGAAGCCTTCCGTGCATGCCGGCCAGGAGAGAGATCCACACGGGGAGATACAATTTCCTCCACCGGAGCTGGGGCCCGTTGGAGCCCTACGACGATTCCATGCCGGAAATTCTCAAGAAGAGCGGGATTTACACCCATCTGACCACGGACCACTGGCACTACTGGGAGGAGGGCGGCTGCAACTACCAGACCAAGTACAACACCTTCGAGTTCGTGCGGGGACAGGAAGGCGACTGCTGGAAGGGGAGACTTAAGTGGGATGTGCCACCCCACATCGACGGCCGCAAGGACGCCTGCGGAAGGCAGGAGTACATCAACCGCTATTACATGCGGGAGGAGGAGAATCAGTCCATCGCCGTGAACTTCTCCAACGGCCTGGAGTTCATCGAGGACAATCATGAGGAGGACAACTGGTACCTCCAGCTGGAGAACTTCGACCCCCACGAGCCCTTCTTCACGCCGCAGAAATACAAGGATTTCTACAAGGACGGGTACGACGGGATCATGTTTGACTGGCCCGGCTACCACGAGGTGGCGGAGACGCCCGAGCAGGTGCAGCACTGTATCAACGAGTACAAGGCCCTTGTGACCATGTGCGACACCTACCTGGGAAAGGTGTTGGATCTGATGGACCGCTACGACATGTGGAAGGATACCATGCTGATCGTGAACACGGACCACGGGTTCATCCTCAGCGAGCACAACTGGTGGGGAAAGGTCATGATGCCCTACTTCAACGAGATCGCCCACATCCCGCTGTTTCTGTGGGATCCCAGGACCGGCGTGCAGGGCGAGCGGCGAAATGCCCTGGTGCAGACCATCGATCTGGCGCCTACGGTCCTGGAGTTCTTCGGCCGGGAGATCCCGGAGAATATGCAGGGAAAGCCGTTATATCAGACGATTCTGGACGACACGCCGGTGCGGGAATACGCGCTGTTCGGCCAGCACGGCGTCCATGTGAACATCACGGACGGCCGGTACGTGTACATGCGCTGCCCGCAGCCGGAGAAAGAAAACGAGCTGTACAACTATATTCTCGAGCCATCCAGCTACCCGGGAGCCATCGGTGTGGAGGAGATGCGCACGGCGCAGCTCTGCGAGGGCTTCGCGTTCACGAAGGGGATGCCCGTGCTTAAGATCAAGGGCGGCTACGGAATCAGCAGCCTGGGCTTCCCGCCCAGAAAGCTGATGGAGTTCGGCACGCTTCTCTACGACCTAGAGCAGGATCCGAAGCAGGAGAATCCCATCCGGGACGAGGAAGTGGAGGAGCGGATGAAGGTTCACATGGTGCGGCTCATGAGGGAGAACGACGCGCCGAAGGAGCAGTATGTGAGACTGGGACTGGAAGCGTATCTGTGAGAAAATGCTTGAATCTGCCGTAAGGGGGCAGGGGTGAATGTGGCGTTGGC
>USJW01000015.1 GCA_900555045.1 uncultured Clostridium sp.
GAATAGAAAAATGAGTGAAAAAAATACGGGAAGGGCGGCGGCCCTTCTGCCAATTCTGGTGTTCCTTTTGATCTTTCTGGGATCGGGCTTTATCACAGGTGACTTTTACAGCATGCCGGCGATCGCGGCATTTTTAATTGCCCTTCTGGTGGCCTTCATCCAGAATCCAAAGCTGAAATTCGCAGACAAGATCCGGCTGGCAGCCCAGGGCGTCGGGGATGAAAACATCATCACCATGTGCCTGATCTTCCTGGTGGCCGGCGCCTTCTCCGGCGCCGTGAAGGCGGCCGGCGGTGTGGAGAGCACCGTAAACCTTGGACTTTCCATCCTGCCCTCAAACGTGGCGGTGGCCGGTCTGTTCTTAATCGCCTGTTTTATCTCCATCTCCATGGGCACGTCCGTGGGCACCATCACGGCCCTGTCGTCCATCGCGGTGGGAATCGCGGAGAAGACCGGCTTCTCGCTGGCCGTCTGCGCGGGCGCCGTGGTCGGCGGAGCCATGTTCGGCGACAACTTATCCATGATCTCCGACACCACCATCGCCGCGGTAAAAACCCAGGGCTGTGACATGAAGGACAAGTTCCGCGAGAACTTCCTGATCGTCCTCCCGGCCGCCGTGGTGACGGTTCTGCTGTTCCTGCTTTTGGGGCGCTCGGCCCATTTCGTGCCCACAGGCGAATTGACCTTCAACCTGTTCCGCGTGCTGCCGTACCTGGTGGTGCTGGTGGGCGCGCTGGCCGGCTTCAACGTATTTCTGGTGCTGATCGCGGGGACGGTCCTGTCCCTGATCGTGGGTGTGGCCACGGGCGCGTTCCCGGTGGCGGAGATGTTCACCCACGTGGGCAACGGAATCACGGGAATGTACGACATCACGGTGATCTCCATGATCGTGGCATGCATCGTGGCGCTGGTAAAAGAGTACGGTGGAATCGAGTTCATCCTCTCCTTCATCCGCAAGCGCATAAACGGCGAGCGGGGCGGTGAGCTGGGGATCGCGGCGCTGGCCCTGTTTGTGGACATGTGCACGGCGAACAACACGGTGGCCATCGTCATGTCCGGCCCCATCGCCAAGGAGATCAGCGACGACTTCGGCGTGACGCCAAGGCGCTCCGCCTCCCTGCTGGATATGTTCAGCTCCATGGGACAGGGCTTAATTCCCTACGGAGCCCAGCTTTTGGCGGCGGCCTCCCTGACGGGCCTCACACCGTTCCAGATCATACCCTACTGCTATTACCCGATTCTCATGGGAATCAGCGGCCTGGTGTTCATTTTTATCAAGAGACGAAATAAATAGACATAGGATGGCGTGAATATGAAAACGAAAAATCAATGGGCAAGCAAACTTGGATTTATCATGGCCACCGCGGGCGCCGCGATCGGCCTTGGAAATCTGTGGAAATTTCCCTATTTAATGGGGCGAAACGGCGGCGGTGCCTTTCTGCTGGTGTACCTGCTGTTTATCTGTATCCTGGGCGTTCCGGTGATGATGGTGGAGATGTCCTTAGGGCGCAAGACGCGGCATGACCCGGTGCAGGCGTACGGCGACATCCATCCGCACGCCCGGATTGTGGGCGTCTTCGGCGTGGCCGCGGCCTTTGTGATTCTGTCCTACTACAGCGTGATCGGCGGCTGGATCTTAAAGTACATAGCCAGCTACGCCACCACCTTTGAGGCCCCGGCCGACTTTACCGCCTTTATCAGCCAGCCGGTGGAGCCGGTGATCTGGCACTTCCTGTTTATGGGAATCACTACCGTGATCTGCTACTGCGGAATCGGCGGGATTGAGCGCGCCAGCAAGGCCATGATGCCGCTGCTGTTCGTGCTTTTGGTGGTGATTATCGTGCGGAGCGTCACCCTTCCCGGGGCGGTCGAGGGACTGAAGTTCGTGTTCATCCCCCGCAGCAGCGCCTTCACTCTGGGCGCGGTGAACGCTGCCTTAGGGCAGGTGTTCTACTCCCTGAGCCTGTGCATGGGCATCACCATCACCTACGGGAGCTACCTGAATGAAAAGGAAAATATTACCAGAAGCTGCCTGAGCGTGGCTGGACTGGACACACTGATCGCCCTTATGGCGGGCATCGCGATCTTCCCGGCTGTGTTCTCCTTCGGCCTGGAGCCGGGAGCAGGCCCGGGTCTGATTTTCGGAACCCTTCCCAAGGTGTTCGCCTCCATCAAGGGCGGGCCGTTCTTCGCGCTGGTATTCTTTGCGCTGGTGCTGTTTGCGGCTGTGACCAGCGCCATCGCGCTGTTGGAGGTGAGTATCTCCTTCGCGGTGGACACCCTGCGCTGCCCGCGCAAGAAGGCGACGGTGATCTTAGGAACCGCCTGCTTCCTGCTGGGAATTCCCAGCGCCCTCTCCTTCGGAACTCTGGGCGATGTGACGATCTTAAATTACAGCGTGTTCGACTTCATCGGCATGATCACGGACAACATCCTCCTCCCCATGGGCGGACTGACCATGTGCTACTACATCGGCTGGAAGTGGCACCCGGAATACCTGGTGGAGGAGATCGAGCGGGATGGAACCCCGTTTAAGCTGAAAAAGCTGTGGATTCTCTGCATCCGCTTCCTCACACCCATTCTGGTGGGAGTGGTCACCCTCACGGGCTTCTACAGCATTTACACGGTGATCCACGGATAATCAGGAATGGATCTTGGGGTCCGGCGCATATACTGACAGAAAAGGCCCGCAGGCAATGTCCGCGGGCCGCATGTTTTGGAGGCGCGCCATGGATGATCAGAAACTGGAAAATCTTTTGAATATGGCCCTGGGGGCCACGCCCCGGGAGCGGGAGCAGTCGGTGGACCTGAATGTGGGATTCAATCCGCAGGAGCGGACGTGGGAGCTGATTGTGCGCTACACCGGCGATCTCTCCGGGCTGGAGGCGATGGGCGTGCAGGTGGAGATCCTGTTAAACGGCTACGCGATCCTTGTAGTTCCGGAGCATCTGGTGGAGCAGATCAGCGAACTGCCGCAAATTGAATATGTGGAGAAACCAAAGAGGCTGTTCTTTGCCGTCAACGCGGCGAGGTCGGCCTCTTGTCTTACCCAGGTACAGGCCCCGCCGCTTAGCCTCACCGGGGAAGGCACCGCGGTGGCGGTGATCGACTCCGGGATCGACTACTTCCACCCGGATTTTCGCAACGCGGACGGGACCACCCGCATCATCCGGCTGTGGGACCAGGTGCAGAACCGGATCTACACCGAGGGGGACATCAACCGGGCTCTGTCGTCGGGGAGCCGGGCGGAGGCGCTCGCGATCGTGCCCTCGGTGGACGTCAGCGGGCACGGCACGGCGGTGGCGGGCATCGCGGCCGGAAACGGCAGGGCCAGCGACGGGCGCTACCGTGGGGTGGCCTACGAGAGCGCGCTTTTGGTGGTCCGCCTGGGCACGCCTATGGCGGACGGCTTCCCCAGGACCACCCAGCTCATGCGCGCCCTGGACGCGGTGGTGCGGACCGCGGCCGATCTTTCCCTCCCCACGGCGATCAATTTGAGCTTCGGCAACACCTACGGCTCCCACGACGGCACCAGCCTGCTGGAGACCTACATTGACAGCATCGCGAGCTACGGGCGGACCGTGATTGCGGCGGGGACGGGCAACGAGGGGGCAGGGGGCGGCCACACCTCCGGGCAGCTCTCGGAGGGGGCAGAGGAGGCGGTGGAGCTCTCCGTGGCCCCCTACGAGACCGGGTTCAGCCTCCAGCTCTGGAAGTCCTACACCGACGAGTTCGAGATCTCTCTGGTGGCCCCCTCCGGCGAGACCAGCGGCCCCATAAGCCCCAGGCCCGGCACCCAGACCTTTCTGTACCGCGGGACCAAGGTGCTAATCTACTACGGGGAGCCCAGCCCCTACAGCCGGGCGCAGGAGATCTACATGGACTTCCTGCCGCAGCAGGATTACATAGACAGCGGGATCTGGACCGTGCTGCTTCGCCCGGTGCGGATTGTGAGCGGCCGCTACGACATGTGGCTGCCCACCCAGGCGGCGGTCAACCCGGCCACCCGCTTTTTGCTCCCCACGCCGGACATCACGCTGACCATCCCCTCCACCGCCCAGGGGGTGATCTCCGTGGGGGCTTACAATGACTCCTTTCTGGCGTATGCGGATTTTTCCGGCCGCGGCTACACCCGCATGACCAACCAGGTGAAGCCGGACCTGGTGGCTCCCGGCGTGGACATCGTGACCGTCCAGAGAAACGGCGGCTACGGCTCCGTCACGGGCACATCCTTCGCCACGCCCTTTGTCAGCGGGAGCGCGGCGCTTCTCATGCAGTGGGGGATCATCCGGGGAAACGACCCGTTTTTGTACGGGGAGAAGGTGAAGGCGTATTTGCTGCGCGGCGCGCGCCATCTTCCCGGTTTTGATGTCTATCCCAATCCGATGGTGGGGTACGGGGCGCTGTGCGTGGCGGACAGTCTGCCGGGGTAGGGGATGATTTTGAGCCCTTTTGGGCGCGAGCGTGTGGGATTTGACAGGCAGCAGGTTTGACGGGCTGTGCGGAGGTGGCAACTCTCTCTGCACAGTCTTTTTTTGATTTTCAATTTTCGGGTAAATAGGGTTTTACATATCGTAAATTATGTAGTATAATAGAAAGAAAAATGTAAATATTGGGAAATGACGCGTATCTTTTCCGGGTAATCCGGGCGTAAAGTGATCTAAAATATCAATTTCATCAAAGTTTCTGTAATTTTCTTTAAGTTTTTCTGAAAAAAGACTTCCAAAAAGCGGAAAGAATGCTATAATGAAGAAAGATTGCCACATAATGTACACTTATGTGGATTTTTGCAAAAAGTATTTATGGCAGCAGGTTCCTCCAATCATATGACTGATGGGAGGTTCTTGCTCGTGCTCATTTTTTTTCACTGTACTGCTAAAAAAGCGTTAAGAAAAAAGAGAAAACAGGGGTTGAGAGTCATGGCAGAGGATAAGAGACAGGCAATGCTAAGATTTGCGAAACGTGGGACAGCGCTGCTGACAGCGATTGTGATGACTGTGGAGCAGGTGCCGTTAAGTGATGCGCTGCCAGTGCGGGCGCTGGCCGACGAGATCACAGATGCGCCCGGTTTGGTCGGCAGAATGGCGATGGAGGGCGGAACCGGAGTGACCGTGGAGAACGGTCTGATTTCGATGTCCAAAAAGATGACGGCCAAGGGCTATCTTCACATCGAGGGGGGCAGAAGTGACGACCTGTACTACGATGTGAACGTCCATATTGACACACCCACCATCTTCCGCGACAAGGCCACGGAGGAAGTGATTGTGGACTATGTGGGCATGTTCGACGGCCTGCCGATTGACCCGGAGGCGTATGCTGAGAAAAATGGCTGGGAAATTTTGGGAGGCGTGGAGGTCGGCTTCCCGAACTTAAATGGTTGGGATGTGTGGCGTCCCAGCAAAGGCGACAAGATCCTGGAGACGCGCTTGGACGCGCTGTACGAGCAGGAAAATCCTCAGGCGCCGTCCAGTGGCGGATCGGGCAGCGGCAGCGCAGGGCAGGAGACCGTGGATCCGAACGGAGGTCAGGGCGAGGCCGGGGAGAATGAGGGCCAGGAAGAGGACGGAAACGGGGCCGGAGAAAATGAGGAGCAGAACCAGGGAGAAGAAGGAAATGGGTCTGGGGAGAATGAGGACCAGGACCAGGGAGAGGAAGGAAACGGGTCTGGGGAGAATGAGGACCAGAACCAGGGAGAAGACGGAAACGGTTCCGGGGAGAATGGGAATGAGAATCAGAACCAGGGAGAAGACGGAAACGGGTCTGAGGAAAACGGGAATGAGGACCAGAACCAGGGAGAAGATGGAAACGGTTCCGGGGAGAATGGGAATGGGAATCAGAACCAAGGAGAAGATGGAAACGGTTCCGGGGAGAATGGGAATGGGAACCAGAACCAGGGAGAGGACGGAAACGGTTCCGGAGAAAACGGGAATGAGGACCAGGGAGAGAATGGAAGCGGCTCCGGTGAGGATGAGAACAAGGGAGAAAGCGGAAGCGGCTCCGGTTCCGGCGCAAATGAAAGCCATGGCGAGAGCGGAAGCGGAAACGCAGACAGCTCCGGAGCAGCCGGAAACGACGGCCAGAGCCAGCACGGGGACAGTGATCTGTCCGGTGAGACCCTGAGCAAGAGGGAAGGCACTGTAAGCTTTGGCAAGAGCCGGGCGCAGTATAATTTATCGGCCATGAGCCAGCGCAAAAGCTTGAGCCAGGGCGCAAGGCAGATTCACGCTGAGAGCAGTTTAAATGGCCGCATTGTGAGCAGCGCAGCCGCAAACGTGCGGAACATGCGGGCCTTGTCGGCCGCCAGCCATGTGCTTTCGGTCTCTGTCCACCCGCGGACGCTTCTGACGGCGCCGGCCGCCTCCGGTTCCAATGCAGATGAGGAGATGGGAAATTCCGGTGAACAGGGGGACGGATCCGGCGACGAGGGGGACGGCTCCGGCGACGAGGACGAAGAGGGCCAAGGACAGCTGCCCCCCGCCGATGATGGGCAGGAGAATGGCAGCGGCCAGAGCGGCGCCTCCACCCCTGGTCAGTCCACTTCGTCCGGGGCGGGGGGATTCGGGTACTCGGCGATGTATGACTCCTCCTCCGACGGCCACGAGTACATCTACGCGCCGACCAGCGAGCAGATGCAGGAGGGCAGCACGGTGGATGGCGTGCAGTTCTACCGGGGGCATGTGCGGGTGGCACTAGACGCGGCGAACGGTTACAAGCTCTCCGACGGCCGGGCCCTGCAGATGCAGTACCGGTTTTGGCTGAAGCCCGGGGCGTTTATCCCGGAGGGTGTGAAGGCAACCTGCTGGTCCTGGGTCAACTACTATAAATACAAGACGAAAAACAACCAGGAATACTCTGCGGACTCCTACGGCGGTCTGGAGCTGAGCGGCTTTATGGCCGAGCAGCCGCTGACGGACCAGTCCCATGCGGATTTTCTGTACACCAACATTGACTGGAGCATCAAGGTGAAGACCGTCAAGGGCGCCGAGGATGATCCGGTACTGGCATGGCAGAAGAACAACTATGCCTCCTACCTGTTGACGGTGAGCAATACATCCGGCCTGATCGAGGAGCCGGACGGCACGCTTCACCTTCCGGACAACCAGGACGAGTGGGTGCCGCAGGAGACCACCTTCACGGATTTTGATGTACAGATAACGGTCCCGCCGAACAGCGAATATATGGCGTTCGGAAATGCGTACCAGTACCGCAAATACTACATGGACCCGGAGACCGGCGAGCTGACGCTCAACGAGTCGTACCACACGGGGGCGGAGCCGGACCGGCTGTACGGCGGCGTCTGGATCGCCAACGACTTATCCAACGTGAATTATGACGCCTCCCTGTACGACGAGAGCGGCGGCGTGGTGATCGTGGATGTGACGGAGGTGGATCCGGAGAACTGGATGATCGAGGATCCGGCGCAGCTAATCGGAGCGGGCGGCAAGGTCGTGGGCTACTACTGGAATACGGCCTGTGAGTTTAAATTTATATCTGAGGATGCCATCATGTACCCGCCTCAGTTCAACAAAAAATACAATCCGGCGGCGGGCACGGATGAGGAAAATCCGGAAGGAATCACGGAGCGGACGTACCGCCTGTTCGCACCCTTCGGCAACAGCATCAAGATTGACGACCAGGGAAGAGCGGTGGCCCCCGTGAACGCAAGAGGCACCATCTACTTTGGAAAGACCACCGATAACGCGGTGAACGACGGCAAGGGCTACAAGTGGGCGAAGGAGGATAAAAGCCCCACGCACTTTAAGGTGGCTGAGTACGACGCGGCCGGAAAGAAGATCGTGCAGGCGGAGGACGCCTATGTGGGCAAGAGCATCACCTACACGATCGAGGATGTGGGAATCGACGAGGGGGATACCACGGACCATCCGGGGCGCAACCCCATGTACCGCCCCTATGTCCTGGACACGCTGCCGGACGCGTTTGACTTACAGAAGCTTCAGTTTGTGATTCCGGCAGAGGAAGAGGGTAAGTACGCCCAGTACGGCCAAAACCCGATGGAGTTCTGGCTGGGCGGCGTGGACAATCTGATCGGCTACGGTATCCAGGGACAGCCCTCCAACGGGCAGCCCTATCCGATTTTGGAGTACCAGGACACGGCAGGAAAATGGCACGCGGTTGGAGTGCCGGTGGAGTCCATTGTCCGCGAGGAGGATACGGAGGTCGTAAACGGCGTGGAGTGCGCGGTTTACACCTACGATGTAAAGGAATTCTTCGAGAAGCTGGAGGATTACAATTATGTGGTCCGCGTAAATTACCGCTGCTTCTGGATTCCGCTGACCAACTGTCCTGGAATCGTGCGCTTAAACGGCGTTTCCAGGGTGGCGGGCACGCGCGTCAACACAGCTCAGGTGGGCTTTACCATCCTGCGCTATGTGGAGGTGGCAAACACGGACGCGATCCAGCAGGGACTGTTACAGGATCCCTGCGGTGAATTTATAATCACGGACCCGTTTCTCAAGCGCCTCACGGATCCCTCCAAGCCGGAGAAATTCGTGATCAAGTCGGAGATCCAATCGGCTGTTTACGCGGAGACGGAGATCAAGGGAACCCACAAGGTGGACGAGAAGATGCTGGAGACGCCTGCCGTGATGGATTTCGGCAATTACCTGTGCATGTTTACCAACGCCTCCGAAGGCGAGGGCTACAATGTGTCCTTTGATTTTAACCTGGAGAAGAAGGTGCAGGACGAGCAGCAGGACGCTGAGCAGGGCGCCATGGTGGAGGGCTTCATCACCTTTGGCATCCGCTTGAGTAAGGACCTTTTAGAGGCCGGCACGGAGCCGCACCTGCGGGATTCAAACGGGAAAATCACGGACCAGCCGGATGCTATGCTGGTGGTGAACTTTGCGGACGGGACGTCCTGGAAGTACACCAAGGCGCAGCTGTTGGATCTTGTGGTGACGGATGAGAAGACGGGCGTCAACCCTAAGGCGGAATATAAGGATAACAGTATCTACATCCCTGTCAAGGTGGACGAGAATAAGCCCGCGCAGATTGTGAATATTTCGCTGCGCTATGACAGCTTCAAGGGCAAGGACGAGCTGGACAAGCTGCAGGAGGAGAGTGAACACAAGTCCTGGGATGATGAGATCGAGGTCTTAAACGGCGTGCACTCCAACCTCTGGATGCGCGTGTACGGGACATCGGAGAACATTTGCTCCTGCGACGGCACCATGGTCAGCCGGGTGGACGGCTGGAAGGACCGCGTGACCGGGCAGGTGAAGGAGGATGAGAAATACATCTACGAGTCCGTGGACCCTGGCACGCTTAAATTTGTCATGGCCAACCCGACGGTGGACGCGTACGTCTGCTGGGTGGACAACACCGCCAGCCATCTGCTGCATCGGAAAAAACAGCAGCCGGTTCCCTACAACAATGAGTATTACTACGATTTAGCGCTGGGAAACAATTCGCCCGCGATCATGTACAAGGGCACCATCGACCTGACCTATGACCTGTTTGAGAACAGCTATCCGGCGGAGGATCTGCGCCACCGGGGATTTGTGATGGACCGCCTGGTGTTTGACATGAGCCATATGCTGGACGAGAAGGAGGACAACAACTGGGCGACGCTCCATGAGATCCAGTTCTTTGACATCGACAACCGGGCGGACAGCGAGGACGGAAAAGCCCCGGCGCAGCCTTTGGGCTCGTTTACCTTTCAGGAGCTGCTTGGCGGAGGTTTCATCGACGCTTCCGGCAGTCTGACCCTGCCGGTTCAGGCATTCAGGGATAAGATGGGGCTGGAGGAGGATTGGATTCCGGGCCGTATCAAGGTGATTCTCGGCAACATGGACGGCTATATGACACCCGCCCACATGGAGGATACCGACGGGGACGGCGAGGAGGAGCTGGTGCCGGAGAAGCTTTTGCACCTGCAGATTTACGGCAAATCCAATGTCTATGAGCAGGATCTGGAGCTCGGCAACCAGTTTATCGCGGAGACCCAGGAAAACTATGACAAAAAGACCTACAAGAAGGCAGGCACGGACAACGGGGGACTGGACGCGGAGAAGAAGCCCCTGGGCATCAAAAAGCTGTATGTGGATCCGAATCCCGCTGTGAAGCTGGATGTAATCAGCAACCAGGGAGATCCTTTGGTCTGGGATCACAGCCATACGCATTACTATAATTCAGGGGGAAACTATCACAGCTGTTCCCAGAGCCATTTAAACCCGGACTATGAGTTCACCCAGATTCATCCGGACGGCACGGAGGAGCTGGAAAAGGTCTACTACGAGGACGGAGGCCGGCCCGTCGGGAACCCGGAAACGGTGCGCGCATGGCTGACAAACTTTGACGATGACGCGGAGGGAAAGGAAGCCTCCAGCCTGATCAGTGGTATCCTGGATCTGGAGGTGCCCTGCCTTGTGAACATCGGGCAGGTCGGAGCCGACACAGGCCTTGGAAACAATGTGCTGTTGGGGCGCCCGGAGGGCTTTGTGGCGCAGAACCTGCACATTGTGGACAAGGAGCTGCTGTCCGGAGGAATCGAGAAAGTGATCGTGACCGGCCAGACGGCCGACGGCACGGAGATTCAGGTGAGCTTTGCGGCAGACCTGTTGGAAAAAAAGGCCGACGGCACCTGGGAGCTCTCACATGAACAGTGGGAGATGTACAATATTGTGGCCGCGACCAAATTCAGCGTGGAATTTAAACATTTCAGCGGTCAGGTCCGCGAGAACGACGAGTTTTATGTGGATGTGACAGGGCTTGCCACCTACGGCGTGGCCTACCGCTTTAAAGCCAGCTTCCACACCGGGGAGAAGCGGCCGGAGGATGTGAAAAACCATGACAATAAGCCGGAGAATCTGCGCCCGAAGGAGGAGTTCTACGCGGAGGGCAGGGACGAGCACATCCTGAAGATCAATGATTCCACCGCGCCCTATATTCAGAGTGACGCCTACTACGATGCGTATCAGGACAGGGAGGACAGTGAAGAGCGCCAGCTGATGGGCTACGACCAGCACGCGAAGACGGCCTATGTCCCCTACAATGACCACGAGAAGGAGTTCCATTACTACGTCGGGGCCACCCAGGAGCAGTCCTACGTGTATACCGAGAAAGGGCAGCTGGCCCTGTGCGGCTGCGGTTACGTGCAGCCGGGATACAGTGCGCAGTACCGGTACAGACACTCCAACTGGGATCTCTATCACCACAGCAGAAACGGCTACCGCGTGCTGTCAGAGGGTGTGTTAAACATTGAACTGCCCATCGATACGGTGGACGATCAGTATAGGGGATTCCTGTTTGATCGCCTTGTGATCGCGAAGGAGGAGCTGGACAAATGCGGCGGCATCTACAGCATCGAGTTTGGCGGGCCGGATGGGAATATAATCGGGTTAGACTGGCACAACGGACTTGACCCTGCGAACAGCGCGGTGTTCTTTGAGAAGGATCTGGAGAACTATAAGACGGACGAGGGGCTTGTCATCCGCTTGGATGATCTCATTGGGGCCAGTCAGGTGCGCTATATCCGCATCCGCTTTAAGTATATCGATGCACAGACGGACACCAGCGACGCAGCGCTCAAGGTCCAGGTGGTCGGAAAGACCAACGTGTACGCTGAGACTAACAGACTGGAGAGCAAGGCGACATTTTACAGGCCGGAATTTTATAATTTCGAGAATATGGGCGACAGCGTGAAGGGAAATAATAAGGACAGTGCGATCCCGGCGCTGCAAAACCGTAGCTTTAACCCCTATACGCTGGTCTACATGCCCGCCTATATGAGCGTGCAGAAGCCGCATCCCTACGCGTTTTTGCAGTCCATTTTTGACGATCAGAAGTTGATTGGCAAGGGGCTTGTAAACAATGGGACGGACAATTACACAGCATACTCTATATTTGCAAACCGTTGGCACAGCAATGCGAACCAGGTTACATATGAGGCTCAGGCGCCTCTCGGGGATTTATTCAAGCTGCCCGAATACGACCGGTATCAGCACAGCTATCTGCTCACCTTCGGAAATCAACTGATCCGCGATGTGAAGGGGACCTATAAAGACCCGGATACGGGAGTAACGTACAACCGCAGCCGGTCCGACAACAGCTACTCGGATATTCCGAACGCAGTATTTAAGGTAAATGTGCCGATTTATGCGGCAGAGAAAGAGAAGGGATTTTTGGTCACCGGGGTGGCATTCGACCGGGGACTGTTAGAGTACGGCACAAATCCGACGATTACACTCTACAAAATTGACGGGGGGAACGAGGTACTCTACAAGACGTTTGGGCCGGAGGAAATCCAGGCTATGATCACAGACGCTCACGATAAGGCGGTCTCAGAGAATATCCCGGTTCCGGCACCCTCAAAGCAGACCGGCGGCGGCTTTTACGACATCACCGCCTACGACCCGGTAATCCATATTGAGGACAATGTGATCATCGGGAAAATTGAAGTGACCTATGACTGTTTCGAGGGGAACGACCATGTAACCGCTTCGCTTCACGATTTTTCCGCGGCTGTTACATACAACGGACAGGTGCTTCGAAATGAGAACGCAATGCCCACCGATATCGTCAACGAGATGAATAAACAGGGCTGGCTGCGCATCTACGGAAAGCCGAGCACCTTCAATGACGAGAACAGCACGGCGGCGGACACTCAGAACACAGCGGGAGCCAGCACTGGTCTGGCCCAGGGAATGCCGATTAAGGCCGCCTCTGCGGGTGAGTGGGATTTGCCGGATGCCTACGAGTGGAGGGGAAACACAGCCACGGCGTTAGGGGCAGCGGATAAGCTGCCGTTCGATGGAAATTCCACATTCCTGCCCAAGAAAGCGGTTCCCATCGTGCGCGTGCAACCCCGCGGCGTGGATGCGAAGGACGGAAAGACCAAGTACGGCATCGATAAGGCCACGCTGGGGGCCAGCATCGGCTCCGACCAGGCGTGGTACGGCGTGATCATCGGAAATACGGGCGCCAGCCGCATCTATAAGGGCGTGCTGAACATGGAGATTCCCATCACAGAGGGACCGGTGACCGCCCAGAACAAGAAGTACATCAATGGATTTGAGGTGAATAAGATTGTCTCCGACGAGAACCTGGTCCGCAACATCACGCGGGACGACAAGGTGTATCTGGAGACGGTGACACTGCGGGAATGCCAGCCGATCCCGGTGGACGACGATGACAATTATGTGCCGGGAAAGGATCCGGGGAGACCGGCCATGGTGGTGCTGACGCTTCAGAAGGACGATAAGGGGGCGTACATTTACCCGAATATCGCAAAGATCGCGGACGGGACGGACAACACATACTACGACCTGATTTACACGGACCGGAACGGGGACGAGCATGTCTTTGGCAATGCAGTGAAGGCGAGTGACATCCTGGTGGCAATGGCCGCGGGCAGCCCGGACTACGTGCTGTCCATCCCCAAGGCAGTGTGGAACACGGAGGATCATCTGTTTGAGCATCCGAAGAGCATCTCCATGGGATTCGGCAGCTACACCTCCTATAAGGAGGACAACTTCGCCAAGACATCCGGCAGCCCGGTGAAGCAAAATGAGGGCCTGATTCAGATGCGGGGAATCCCGACCGGCTATATTTACGAGTGGGATGCCTCGGGAGACCCGAACGAGATGAAGCTGCTCCAGGATTTGAAGCTGACGGCCAAGTGGATCAACACCTATGAGGGGGACCAGCCGCTCACGACCTCCATAGGAGGCCTTCTGACCCGGACGGTGGACAGCTACGGCTACCTCCACATCGATCCCTCGGAGCCCACGCTGGACATGCGCGCGGCCAAGGGCGAGCGCGACAACCCGTTGAATGTTTACGACGGGGAGGATAAGGACAGCCTGGCGATCTCCTACGAGTACAAGGATGGGACCCGCTACCGCATCTTCTTAGGAAATGAGAGCGAGAGCGGAATGTCCCAACCGGTTCTGGCGGTGGATCTGCCGCTGTACAACGACAGCGCGGCCACCAACGAGCAGGAGGAACGGCGCAGAGGCTTCCAGATGACGGAGATTTATCTGGATCACCAGCTGATCGGCGACGGACAGGTGGAGGGTTACTACGACCCGGCGGGCAACTACTACGGAAAGGACGAGCTTCCGGACGGCATGACCGCGGACACGGTGCCGGCCACCTGGGATACGGTTTACAACGACGGCGTGACCAAGGTCTTCCAGATCAAGGTGTACGACCGGATTGCGACTGTAAAAAATGAGGACAACGAGAGTGTGCCCGCATGCTATATTATAGAAGGCGATGAGTTAAAGGAGCTGCTCAAGGAGCGGGAGAGCGGCAATGGCGTGCACATTCCCTACACCAGCTGGTATGACGAGACCGGCGCTCATGAGGGGCGCGTGATCAAATATCCCGGCCGCTTGGAGATTGTATTTAACACGTTTGAGGGCAGTGTGCTTGAGAAGAACAAGGAGGGCGAGGACGAGCGCGGAATGGTGGAGCTTCTGGGCGAGGTGAACCGCTACGGCGACCACTACACGTACCGCAGATGGCACATCAAGGAGAATCTGGAAAATGGGTTTAACGCGGAGCTAAAGAAGGATGCCGCCACCGGAAAGTTCAAGTGGGTGACGCGGTACGGCAACGAGGTGCTGGCCAAGGCCTCCTTTATCGACTATGTGTCCGGGACGACCACCAAAGTGGACTCCAAGGACGGGCAGGATGCGTTAGACTGGGCGGCGTTTGATGTGAAGGAGCCGCTGCCGAAGGTGACGGCCCAGAATCAATACTACAACCGCGCAGATTTGAACAACAAGCACATAAACGCCGGGGACGGCGTGTACCGGAACTTTGCACCGGCAAATGAGATCGGAACGCGCATAGACGGCACCAAGATTTACGAGTCTGTGGACATGAACACCGAGTGGACGGTGGTGCCCTACGGCAGAGAGTATCTGTCCGTGTTCGGACTCACCAACGACAGTATCTCCCGCATGGAGAATTTCCGGTTTGAGATGATTCCGGAGATAACCACCGGCGAGGCGTACGACACCACCGTGGAGGATTCTGAGAAAAACAGGGGCTTCCACACCATGGATATCGTTGTGCGCGACCAGCTGTTTGACCAGGCGGTGCTTGACCGCATAGAGATTATAGACGATGAGAGCAAGACAAGGCTTGAGCTTGTGCGCGTGGACTACAGTGCGCCGGTTGCGAGCCCGTCTGAGGCCCGCAACCCCTACGACCGCCTGACGCCGGCGACAGAGGGAAAGAGGCCGCCCTCCCAGGTGAATGAGGGGGTGGTTTATGAAGTGTACCTTATTTCCGGTGACAACCGCGAACACATTGGCACGCTGGGCCGGGAAGCGGCAGATAAGATGCCGTCCGGATCCCCTTCCTATGAGAAGGGTCTGTACAGGATTTACGAGGGCGACCTGGTGATCCCGCGCAGCATGATCGTGGAGCGGGCCGGCATGGCAAATGTGCGCCTGGTGAGGGTGGAGGGATCCGATTTCCTGCCCATGCGCAACCCGGAATATAAGACCGATGTGACCGACTGGAACATGACCCACGTGATAAAGACCGATCAGGAGTACCCGGATGCGGAGTCCATCGTGTTTGTGGGAATCAGCGACAAGGCGATCGCGGAGAACGCCATAAATATTGACGAGGCGGCGGCGACCGTCAACACCGGTTCCTTCGACACCTACCTGTACGGCCATACCTACCAGCAGATCGAGGCTTCGCACCAGTTGGTCGGAGCGCCGGAGCTGTCGGGGGAACAGGACGAGGCGGGGAACAACTTCGCGGAGGTGGCGAACGACGACCACAAGCGCAACGACACGGACAAGACCTACATCAGGACGCCGAAGATGTTCTTTGACACCACCATCAGCGCGGTGTTCCGGGACGACCTGACTCCGGCGGAGATAGTGGAAACGGGGTCAAAGGACGCCCGGTTTACGGATGAAACCCTGGGGAGTATCCAGGAGCGCGACCGCAATCGGATGTGGGATGGAAGCTACAACGGGAACGGCCAACATGACCGGTACTATATGGATAACACCTGGATGACCGTGGGCTACAAGTCCATGGCCGGGTACACGGTGGACTTCCGCCAGCTGGGCTGCAATCCGACCGCTAAGCCCGCCATGGTGAAATACGGCGGAGGCAACTACAATGAGTATCTGACAGGAAACGGGACTGTGTCCCAGGACTACAACGCGGCGGCGAATGTGGAGCTGACCGTGGATCTGCCGGAGGAAGCGTTCGACGCGTACTATGTGAAGCTGCGCCCGGAGCTTAAGGACTATGTGAACTCCATAACCGTGTACCGAAGGGGCGGGGAATCCTACAAGATCCCCGGCACAGAGTGGCGCGGAAACGGGCACAAGACGCTTAACGGGGCCGGTGATATCGACCAGTATGCGGATGGACCGTGGTGGAGAATCAACCTGCTGACCGACGGCACAGATCCGAACAAATTATACGCCAACAGCCAGATCGACCCCTATGACGCCAGAGACCGGCTGGGGACGGCATCCAATGCGGACCACTACTATTACAAAGCGCCCTCCGTGATCACCAGGGCGGGAGACATAGACAAGGTTGTGATCAACATGTCCATCAACTCCCATGCGGCCGCTGGGACTGAGGGGACGCTGTGGGATGTGCTGGAGGCGGACGAGGGAACGTGGTACGAGGAGGCCTTTGACCCCGCTACCCACCATGCTCTTCCCTACGGAAGAGTGACACAGGTTGCAAAGCAAAGTACCCGGCATTCTGTGGAGATCGCCGGGCGGGTGATCAAGACGGAGGACGCCATGAGCCCAGCCCTCAGCATGCAGAAGGCCACGGTGAGCGCCCGCCTGGAGTTGGGAAGCCAGTTTAATATCGATGACGGGGCGGCGAAAAACCTTTCCAGGGACGAACGCTGCGCGGGGAAGGTAGAGCCTGGAAACCGCGTCACCAAGGTGCGGGTGCAGGAGGCAGCGGGCTGTGTGTCCTACGACGGGGAGAAGGGAAACATCAACGTAAAGAAGCTGAACGCGGGCGAAAAGAGCGGGTGGTCCTACGGCAACTGGTACCGCTGGATCAGATATGTCTCCGACTATTACGGGGACACGCAGCGCTTTGACGACTGGCACGCCAGACACTTGGAGGACTCAGCGCTGATCCGCGTTCTGCCCAGCCAGGTGCAGCTGGAGAAGGGCTTAGGCACCCCCAAGGGCGGGGAAGCCTTCGCTGCGATGGGCGGAAATGTGCGCTATGATCTGCCGGTGGACGGGTTCACCTTCGACTTTGTGGACGGGTCCGCCTCCGGGCAGCACCTTGAGATCCCGGATTACGGCCAGCTGCGCGGCTATGGGCTGGGAGTAAACCAGTGGACGTCCAAGAGACATACGTTAGAGTTTATCGCAGATGATGAAAAAAATGCAAACTGGGAGAAATGTCACGCCGCCTATGTGGCAAACTTCGATATTTTGTGGCCGGAGTGGATGGGAAGATTCACGCATGTGGACCGCGTGGAGGTGACCGACACCCTTCCGGCGATCGCGAGGGAGGACGGCTTTTATAAGGGATTTTTCTCCCGCTATCTGGAGATTGAGGATTCCATGAAGCCCTATGTGCTGGAGGTTCAGGTTACGGTGAACCGGTACGAGCAGGACGAGGATGGAAACACCCGTACGGACGCGGAGGGCAAACCGGTGATTTCTGGTGCGCCCCGGACGGTCACGGTCTCCTACAAGGATTTATACAATCAATACGCAGAATCAGGGGTGACGCTTCCGGACGAGCTGGAGGGAAGGGTTTTGTTCCGCTACGCCAAAAATACCAACGGGATGCTGTTGGGCAACGACCGCCTGGCGTCCGCCTCGAACGCGGAGCTGGCGCAGGAAGGCGGGGCGGACCAGCCCGGGGATCCGCTGGGCGATATGATGCACGCGTACGGAGAGCTGCCGAATATTATTGAGCTTGAGAAGAATGAGTACCCGGCCAAGGTGACCTTCGTCTCCGTGAACCTTCCCGGAAACGGCGACAAGACGGACGAGTACACCGGTGTGAGACCGGCGGCAAACCAGACGGAGGACACAGACCCGGATTTCTATATCCTGGGCAATGTGTGCGAGATTCTGGACGACTTATACCCGGGATCCGACCCGGAGAATCCTGATCCGGAGCACGGCATCTGGAGCGATCTGTTCGGGATGACGGACGCGTGGTTAACCGGCAGCATAATCGAATACCCGCGCAACTGGAATCGAAGTTACCGGGATGCCTATGTGAGGTGGAAACGCTACAAGACAATCTTTGGCCTCAGCGGGGATTACGACCTGGAGCGCTACAATTACACGCTGTCCCAGTGCAAAAACCGGCGAGCAAACTATTCCATCGGAGCGGTGGGATACACCAGCGACGAGAGCAATCCCGCCCAGATGAGCAGTACAGAGAACACCTTCGGGACGCCGGCGGGCCTCAATCAGTACCGTGAATTGTACCGGTACACCCCGTACACGGGCTGGCATACGCCGGATAAACAGATTACCCTCCGGGAGGCCAACGACAACACGTTTGCCAACTTCGCACTCTGGTACGCGAAGCGGGTGGAGCCGCTTGCAAAGGTGGAGACGGAGACCGTGCCGGAGCAGAAAAAGGATGGAAAGGAAACGGGGGTGGAGATCGAGCACACCCTGCCAATCGACGTGGCCGACTGGGAGGTGTCCGAAAACACGGCACAGCCGTTAAACGATGTCTACGATTACGACTCGGACAATCTGACGCCGAACAAGCTGAAATACCGCCTGTGGGCGACCAACTTAAACGAGAAGGGGCCGGATGCCAGCGGGGAGGAGAATGAGAATCTGGATCTCACCGGCGTGTATTACCGGGAGCTGGACTATCAGGACGTGCTGCCGGAGGGCTTAAGGACCCAGAAGCTCTGGATCCCCGTGCAGTTTATCAGCCGGACAGTGCGCCAGGCGCAGCCTGACAAGGACTCAAAGCAGTTATCGGTTCTGGGCGAGAATAAGTTTGCGGTGTCCGCGTTTAAGCTGTACACCGCAACCGAGGCGGACCAGCTCTCCAGCGAGCTGGTGCGGTCGGGCAGCAGCTTCGGCGCGCCCTACAAGGACACGGTGGTTTACGATTTGAAGGAGGAGCTGCTCGACGGCCTGATTCAGGCGGACGGTGTGATTTCGGAGGCGGGAAAGAAGGTCTCCGACTATATCACCTACGCGGATGCGGACGGAAAAACGGTGGATGACGTGGAGCTTGCGCGGTATTACTGTGTGGACTTAGAGAAGATGTTCCTGACCGGCGAGCTTGAGGGAATCCGCAAAAAGGACGACGACCCCAACGTGAAGGACGGCGGGTATTTCTTCCAGCACAACCTGTTGGCGTTTGACTACAATCTGGCCGTGCGCACGGACTGGCGGATCGACTATCATCAGAACCTGATGCGCTTCTTTGAACCGAATGAGGACGGGAACGCCACGCTGACCGGCGTGCGGGACGCAGACGGATTTACAGAGAAGCCGGCGGAGCTGCTCTTTGAGGGCATTTTTGTGGACCGGCGCTATGAGGGCAAGGAGAACCCGGGTGAAGAGGACGTAAATACGGACAAGAAGCCCTGGGGAGTGGACAGCCAGCCCACCGTGGACACGGATCCGCTGGTGCTCGCCAAGGTGGTGACCAACCATGTGGACCTGCGCCTTCACACAGCGGGGGTCAACAGCGTCACCGACGTGAACACGGACCCGAAAAAGCCCATCGACATGGAGCGCTACAAGAATGTGGATAACTATAAGAAGCTGCGCTTCACCAACCGGGCGGCGAAGATCAACCTGGCGGTAAACCGGCTGCCCTACATGAATCAGGTGGCTACCGCGTCCAACGCGTCCGGAAATGTGGTCAACGTGCCGGATTTGAGACCGGATCCGAAGAACGGGGATGCACAGAGAAATCGTCCCATGGGCTTAAACTACAACGGAAACGACTTTAACAAGGCGGATCCGGACACCGACGCAAACACGCCCTACCAGACAGCGGACATCGAGCATCTGGTGCCGGGCGACCGGATCTCCTACTACCTGACGGCCATCAACGACAAGGACATCTATCCGACGGAGAGCGGCGAGATACGGGAGAGCGTCACCTGGAACAACCCGGTGCTGCGCTTCGACGCGCCCGAGGGGACCAGGATTGCCAGATGGAGCTACATGCCGGACATCTTCCCGCTGGGGGAGACTGAGCGGGTGAACGCAAACGGCCATTATCTGGACGAGGACGGCAACGAGATTAAGGACGAGAAGGGAAATCTGATTCACGACAAGAACGACAGCCGCATCGCCCGCCAGAAGCTGGCTGCGGACATCGAACGGAAGGATCTGGAGGTCTACGATCCGGAGCATCCGGACTACGAGGCGGACAGAGACGGCGGCGTGTACTTTGCGGTGCCGGAGAACAAGGAACTGAAGGACATTTACAGCGGCAAGGAGATGGAGCGGCCCAACGTGTTTAGGAGCTTCTTCGGAAGCCGCAATGTGAGTGAGAACGAGACCGATGAGGTCGTGAGGAGCATCGTCTGGAAGGTCAACGGGGATATCCCGGTGAATAAGGGCGTGCGCTTCCTGGTGGTGCTGGAGGTGGAGGATCCGGACAACAACAACGAGGCAAACCGCAAGGGCGCGAGCATCGTTTTGGAGCCCTCCAAGGTGTCGGCCGGTGCGATTCGCACCCACGGCTACGAGCCGTTCTACTTCACCAGCACGAACCCGCAGTCGCTTGACGGGGACTTTGACAGCGCGTCCGGCGGCACAGGCGAGCAGGACTACAGCCAGATCGAACTGCCGCACCCGCAGAATCCGGCGGGCAAGGTGGAGGCGGGTGCGCTGCACACCACCGCCGGGTCCGCGGCCACGGAATATCTGGGCGCGGATGAAGCCAGACAGGAGGTTATCTCCTCGAAGGAGACGGTGACCTACAAGCGCGTTCTGGCCGGAAACGAGAACAAGTTTAACGGCGATTTAAAGACCATGGTGAACGGGATGCACGCGGAGGTCCTGTCCGAGGGCATGAAGGTTTACACCGAGAAGGAGCCGCCGGCGGTCATCATCTCCATGGAGGACCGCGTGGACAGCCAGGAGGCGGTACTGACCATCGGCGTGCCGAAGGACGGACAGAGCGGAAGCGAGGGAACCATCCGCAACGAGGTCCACAGGGATGTGGCCTACATGGATGTGACGGCGGACTTTATCAGCGGAAACGCGTATGACCCGGACTATGACGGGGACAAGGATGTCCGCGACCTCCAGGGCTTCTACTTAAACCGCATGCCCACGAAGGAGGAGTTGGCCTACAATCAGACCAGCATCGACGGCGAGCGGAACATGACGGCCGTGATGTACGTGCAGTTTAGGGACGACTTAGACGAGGCTGGAGAGATAAAGAGCTCCCTGGCCGCAGCGCCCAACAACGGGCTTCATGTGCCCTACGACCCGGCTTACCCGTCAAAGGACCGCTGGGCCAAGGAGGGCTACCGCAAGGTGTATCCGGCGGATCCGGCCTACAACGAGGGCGGCTGGTCCTGGTACAACCCGGTGGACGGCACATATGTGCTGGTGGAGCCCAGAGATGTGGCGCGCCTTCGCTTCGAGTACGCGGCCTTAAAGGAGTCCGATGTAAACCGGCTGGGGCAGGAGGACGATTTCCTGACGTTACCGGCGATCCGTCTCTACGGCGTGAGCCGCTGGGCGGACATCAATCCGGACAGGGCACAGAAGGATTACAGCTACAATTACACGGTCCAGGTGAAGCAGGAGTGGTACCGCGACAGCTCGATGGCGGATAACTACACCACGTTAAAGCCGGGGGAGACCACGGAAGGTTCTGCGGGCACGGAAGCCGGCGAGATGGAGGAGAATTACCGGGAAGAGAACGGGCTTAGGGCCACCAGCTCCACGGCGGACGATCTCTCCACGGAGATCGAGTTTGATACGTACCGCTACGGCATCGGAACCAGCACAACCTACCCGGTGCTCCGGCGCATGGCGCACATGAAGCTGTCGGCGGAGAGCTATGAGACGAAGTCCCAGGCTGAGGACAGGGACGCCAAGCCCCTCAAGGGGTACCGGCCATACCAGGAGCTGTGGACAAGAATCACGGCGGACAACCAGAGAAACACCGAAAACCGGGAGGTGAGCGCCGTGTCCTCGGGGACGCTGAAGCTCAAATACATAGCGGACGGCACGGGGACGGACCGGGCGGACCAGGCGTATACCTGGGAGCAGGACGAGGCGGCAGACGAGGCTCCGGAGTTAGACGGGCTTAAGGACGCGCTGGGGACTGGAGAAATTTACCAGCCCACAATCATCGACAAGGTGCCGGTGCAGTACGTGGATGTGGACAGCCGGATGCTGCCGGAGGGCGGACTTGACGCTGTGAGCGGACAGCCCCAGACGGTGCCGGTTGACTGGGAGAACAGCCCGGTGGAGATCCACTGGTACGCTGCAGACGGCACGGAGAAGACGATGGGCACGGATTACCCGGCGCCCCAGCTGAGCGTGTACCGGATGACGGCGAAGGATTTTGGCGGAATGCAGTCCTTTGACAAGGCGCAGGCCGACAAGGTGGACGCCGAGATCCGGCCAAACGGCGGCGCGGACACCGAGGCCAAGAGCGCGGAGTATCTGGTGTACACCTACATATTTAAGGATACGGACCACAGGACGTCGCTTGGAAGCGGCGAGCGGATTGAGATTGTCTACAGCACCGTGGCCAAGGGCCAGGGGCTGCCGATGGCGACCTATTCTGCAGACGGCGCGGACGACGGAAAGGCGATGTACCTGCCCAGATTCGGCGAGTACAGCCACACCGATGAGCGGATTTACCTAAGCGACCCGGGAAGCAACGACGAGGACGCCAACGCCATCTGGCCGGTGACCAAGGAGAATGAGTCCAGCCCCAAGATCGGGGAGACGGCGGGCAAGCTGATGGATATGAGCAACCTGATGCACGACGCAGGCTTCAGCGGCAAGCGCACGGGCATGAAGGCGGCCCTGATCCCGGCATCCCCGTCGGAGGCGGTGCGGGAGTATGTGCCGGTGAAGGATCCGGACGGGAAGGATGTACTTTACCCGGACGATATCGGACAGCCGCGCTATGAATTCCTGAACCACAGTGAGGCCCTGATCCACGGATCGGATACGGCGGAGCCGAAGGCCCAGGACAGCGGCGACAACGGGACGTTCTTTGACAGCGATATCAACAGCAGCAATAAACAGCTGGTGACGGTGAAGGCGGTCTGCCCCACCGGAGGGTTGATCATAAAGAAGGACCAGCCGGACGAGGTGGTGGAGCTTGGCTACAACTACGTGCCGGGCACCGTCGCGGACTTCGAGAAGAAGGACGGAGTGGTGCGTGACTGGTACGACCAGCTGATGAGAGACCGGACCTACGGTCTGACCGCGCTCCAGGGCGCGGCCGACGCCATGAGCGCGGACTACGTGGACAAGGGCGTGGAGGAAGGCTTTACCTGGAAGAGAAACGAGGAGAATCACAGCTGGGAGAAGGTGCCGGACAGAGGCGAGGATGGGATGAAGAAGGAGAACATCCTCTGGGCCGAGGAGGCGCTGCATCTCAAGATGCCATGGCTCTCGGCCGCCACGCAGTTTGTGACGGAGCGCCGCTTTGCGGGCGATATAAACGGAGACTACGACCAGTACGACAGCACCATCGCGCCGTTTAAGGGCGTTGCGGGCGCAAACGAGATGTACCGGGAGGAGAAGCTGCGGATATTCACGCCGGCGATTCAGTACGGCGACCACTACACGGCCAGAATGAGCGCGGTCAACTACGGCGACTGGCCGACGGACGGAGTTACCTTTACTTACGTGCTGCCGATGGGCGTTATGCCGGAGCTAGACGGGGAGAATGTTCCTGTGGCGACGGCTGTCTACGGGCAGGCCCCGGGCGCGGATATGATCGCGGCGGAGGGGATCCCGGCGGAGCTTCTGGAGGCGAAAGTGATCCAGAGCCCAAGCGGAGACGACCTGGGCTACCGGGCCTCCCGCACGGCGGCGGATCCGGTGCTGGCGCAGGATTACTACGGCGGCAGGGCGGAGACCTACAATGACGACATGATCCCCTGGGTGGTGGAAATCACGGTGAAATCGCCGCTCACAGGCTGGTGGAACCGGGACGCTGAAAACCGCTACGGGAAGGCGGCCGGGGTAGACCCGCAGAAGGGATACCAGATCACGGTGGATCTTGGCGCGGTGGTCTACGCGCAGCCTGAGAGCGAGCGTTACTATGACCGCGTGCTGCTAAGGCCCTACGACGACGGCGAGGTGAAGGACGATCGCGGATTCATGCTTCCGGATGCCACCTGCTACCAGGTGTACGACGAGAGCTACCGGTGCGCGGACCTGACGCGGGATTACAGCAATACCTACACCAAGAGCGGAAAACCGGTGACCAACTGGACGGCGAAGAACAATTACCAGCAGATTTATGGCATGGATGGGCTGTACTTTACGCACGGGGAGAGCAGGTATAATGTGGGGCAGAGGCAACACCAGCATTCATACTATCCGTATGATTATTATTGGGTTAACACCTACGCCTGGTGGCAGGTTTACACCACCAGCAACCTGCGGATGTACCCGCCATTTACGCCGTACTACTACGGGCGAAACCTGTACTGTGACACCTACGCGGGCGCGGAAGGAACGGTTCCGCAGCCGCTTGCGGCACCGCCCGAGGACGGGTGGGTCACCTGCGCGGTCAGCGGAAGCCAGGCGCGCCTGTTAAAACCCATCATCCGGCATTGGAGCGAGGTGGCGGACCCGGATCAGAGCGAGGAAGGCCACCGGCTGGAGGAGGAACAGAAGTTTGACGAGTTCTTCCAGACCATGGAGAAGCCCTTTGACGTCAGCATGTTCGCCGAGAACCAGATGGTGATGAAGAACATTCAGACGGGCAAGCGGGTGGACACCAGGAACCAGACTGTGGAGGAGGACCAAACCATTCACTACCAGGGCGTGGACAACAAACTGGAAGGAAATGGGAACGAACTGCGCTATGTGGGCGCTTTTGACGGGCGCTACGGAAAGGGCGGATCGTACACTCAGCTGAACAGGCAGAACGGAGATTTTTACGATTACAACAGCTGGTGGGACAACACTCCGGCCTTCGACGACATCGGAGGAGGCTACGACGGGGACGTGGACGCCGAGCGGGCGTACTATCCGCTGCCGGTGCTGTCCAACCTGCTGCCGAAGGGCATTGTGCCCCTGGATGAGTCCGGCAAGCCGTGGCCGGTGTCGCCCGAGGAGGGGGATGCGTGGGCCAACGGGGCGCTGGATTTCGAGATCGCGGTGCGAAAGGTGAGCACGCTTGCGGATCAGACCGCGGGCGACCTGGTGACGGACACCAGCGTGGTGAAGAGCTATTACACCGGGCAGGTGGAGTACATCGCGGACGCCGGGCGCTATATGGTGCGCCTGGTTCCCACGGCGCCGAACGCCCGGGGGAAGGGCTACAACCCGCTGACAGACCCCAGGGACTGCAGCGACATGGAGGCGGTGATAAATGCGCCGCGGCTTCGCTGGAACGAGAGCTTAAACGCTCAGTTTAAGGTGATGGCGGTGGCCATGCCGGAGGACGAGGTGACAGCGGACGGCGTGAGACAGGAGGATGCGTACGAGGAGAAGGGTTCCCCGGAGAGCAACCTGATGTTAAAGCGCTGGCAGCAGGACCGCAGCTACGCGGCAAGCCTGGTGGACGGATTTGCGTTCTTCACCGACGACCGGAGCGACCGGGGAGACAACCGGGGCAGCCTGCTTGCAGACAACCCCTTCAGTGTGGGGCAGGCCTACAGCGGATATTACATGCTGGGCCACACCTGCAGCTGGATCAAAGGGCAGAATTACAACAGCGGCGGATCGACCATCGAGACGATCTACTGCGTGAGAGACAGCGCAAACGGGCCGACAGGTGACCGGTATGTGCACCTCTTCGACGACACGCGGCTGGATATCCGGGGCCTAAACGGCAGGATCAAGGACGCGTCCATGGTCGGGGAGATGGAGTACAACACGGAAGACAACACAGTGGACATCGAGGATTACTCCCTGTTCAACATCGGAAAACAGACCGATCTGAAGTTGGAAGGAACGAAGGCGGGGGAGAAGGGACTCAGAAAGCCGTTAACCGTTGCCTACAGCGCGCTTGATGTGAACGGAAACGGCAAGGCCGCGAATGCGGAGGACGGCGAGACTTACCCGGAGGCCTTCGTGGGAAGCACGATGAAGATTTACGTGCAGAAGCCCAACATCATGTTAGACAAGCGGATTTCCTTCAGCAGCCAGTCTGCGGGTATGGGCGACAATAACGGTTCCCCGGATTACAGGGGCCGGGATGTCCACGAGTACCTGCTGGACGAGGACGGAAACGTGGTGTTCGACAGGGACGGCAAGCCCGTGCGCTCCGGCGACGCCTGCGACAACGCGGACGGCGTGGAGGGCAAGGACAATCCCTGCAGGGACGACTACCTGGAGAACGACGACATGATCCTGGCCGACCAGCTGACCTACAGCTACGGGCAGCGCGTCTGGTACAGCGTCACGGTGATGAACAAGCATGTGGACTCTCCCATGCACGCGCCGGCCGATTCCGGAATACCGGAGGAGGACGATGCGCTTCTCGGAAAGAGTCTGGATGCACCCAGGGAGCGCTTGACAACGGACGACGGGGAGCGGCAGCTTTTGGACGACGTGGAGCCGGACAAGACCAAACGGCCGGCCGCGGAGGCAGAGAAGTTGTACATGGAGCAGCTTGGAATCCGGCGGCGCAAGCTGTCAGAGAGCGGCGATGTGGCGCACGGAGCGTTTGTGTTCTCCGATTATCTGCCGAGGGCGCTGGCCTACGACCGCGGGACCGACGAGGACCCGGGAATCCGGATCCAGACCTTTGACGAGAACGGCGCGAAGAAGGAGCTGCTGACGGTGGCGGAGGCCAGAAAGAAGGGCTGGACCATCGTGGACAACACGCAGCTTCCGGGCGAGAACGAGGAGGACAACGAGAAATTTGTGAGCATCACGGTGGTTCCGCCGGTGGCCAGCTCCTCCAATGCGGTCCGCGAGGGCAGCGTGACAGATGAGCAGGCGTTTGACAGCCGGGAGAACGCCTACCACAATATCGGCCAGGGACTCCATCCGGCGGGCTATCTGGAGAGCGGGAGCAAGTTTGCGTTAAAGATCCGCACCCGCGTGTCCGATGTGCCGGATATGGACAACCCGGACGAGTACGATGAGAACGGAATTTCGAGGGAAGCTTACTACAACCGCGTGTTCGTAAACCTGGATCACCTGGACGGCGATTACACGTCCCTGGCGGACAACCAGGGGAACACCGCCGCGAGGGAGGTTTGGTACAGGGATGTGACGGGCGACGATCCGCCGGTTCTTGCCAGACCCTGGTTTAAGGATCAGAGGAAGGAGGAGATCTCATACTACAGCGGGACCGTGCCGGAATTTGACGAGGACGGCCGGATAACGGGACACACGGATCAGGCGGTGGTGATTAAGGACGGTGTCGATCTTCCGGCGCCGATCACAGTGAAGAACGAGGACGGCAGCCTGGTGGGCGCGTCCTGGAAGGACAACTGGAACAGATTGCCCGGAACCGGCGAGGACGGGGCCAAGACCGAGGCAGAGCGGGAGCGATACGCTTACGACACCGCAGGCGGCTTCCGGCTGATCAACCCCAAGGGCTACGCGAAGGTGAGCACCAGCCGGCCGGTGGAGATCCGCGGAAAGCGGCAGGATCCCTCCTACAAGTCGATCGACCCGGTGAAGATGTATCTGGCTGAGACCAGCCTGGTGCGCGGCTCGGTGGGTGCCCTCTACACGGTGTCCAACCTGCCGCTCTACGGGGTCGGCAAGGCCACGGAGATGCCGGATTTGACGGTTGACAACTACCGCGACTACAATGCTTACAGGCTGACGAACCGCGTGGAGAGCGTGAGCACCGGGCGCTGGTCCGTGCCGCTCAGCAATCTGGGCGGGGATACGCCGGAGGAGCAGCAGGCCTACAAGGAGGTCTTGGAGGACCATCTGAGGGTGCAGCTGTACTACACCAAGCGAAGCGACAGCGGCGACCGGCGCCAGGTAATCGGCGACGGCTTTGACCTGGAGACCCATTACGGCAATGACCCGGCGCGGCCGCTCATCTGGAACCCGCTCGGCGAACCGGCGGCGGTGGATGAGCCCAGGACGTTCACGCTGGGCGAGGACATCTGGAAGGACATCAACCAGATTATGTGGAAGGTGACCACGGATAACCCGTTCATTTACCCCATCCCAAGCGGTTTCCGCCTGGACGTGGATGTGGACTACAGCAAGGAGGGCAAGCAGGACGCCCATGAGAAGCTGAACAAGGACTCCAGGACCGAGTACGGCCATTACCCGTACCATCAGCAGAGCTTCGAGACGGCGACGCCGGCTGACGCAGAGCGGGACGATGTGGCCACCAACGGAGGACTGATCACCATGTACCTGGGCGTCACCGCGCAGGACAGCCAGCTGCTCACGGAGAATACCTTTACGGCCAATTACACGCACCTGTACGCGAATTACAGCGACGGGCAGTTCTGCGAGCTGGTAGGAACCGACACGGGAGTGGACGAGGCCACCCAGAAGCTGAATGTGGACATCTTTAAGCGCTCCGGCATGCTGCTCATACTGTACAAGCCGGTGGCTGAGGTGACCATGGAGGGCCACTATTTAAAGAAGGTGAAGAAGGACGAGAATGGAGATCCGCTGCCCACGGCAGACCAGTATTTTGCCTGGGAAGACCGGATTGAGCTGGATTCTGCCAGCGACCTGATCGCGTACACCTATACTCTGGACAACATCGACAACGGGCGGTTGGAGAAGTACACCGAGATGGAGGAGCGGGCGGATACCTTTGTGGATCCGACGGTGATCATCACGGTTCCGCCGCTGTTAAACATCGATCCGAGCCATCTGGAGTACGTGGACTACCAGGAAATGATAGGAAATATTTTCCATCCGTTAAATCCGGAGTACCGGAGGGATAAGTCCTACGGGTCCTCGGAGAAGCTGTATTGGACCTTCCGGGTGGTACACCGGGAGTATGACGAGGATGGAAACTACACGGAGAGCGCGCCCTCCAAGGGGACGGACGTGGTTCTGACCGGCTACAGCCCATACAAAAAGGGAGCGAACGAGAATTCTCTGAAGTTCTTCTTTAAGGGCGATTTACAGCCGGGAGACTGCATCGTGATCGACTACATGGCGCGCGTGCGCACGACGGACGAGAGCGATCCCCTGGCGCGCGGTGAGAACAAGGTGACGTATGCCTATGCGACCGACGACGTGGGCGCACCCATTTGGGTAAAGTGGAAGAGGAAGGATGAGGCTGCGGACGAGCAGGATCACCATACCACAGACCAGAAGGACCGGGACGAGGACAACAAGACCGGCGACACGCTTCTGACCTGCAAGAGCAACCTGATCGGATTCTCTACAGTGACACGGTTCCCGTCCTACAAGACGGTTTCCACCGTGCTGGATCCGGGGGATGCGACATCCACGACGCCGTTAAGGGTGCTCCAGGGAGAAACCTACACGTACAAGCTGAACATGCGCAACATCAAGACCTATGATGATAACGCCCCGGATGTGGGCATGCGCTACAACCCGGTATTTTACGACATTCTGCCCTACGCGGACGACGTCCACATTATCGGCTGGAAGAACGGGGCCGGTTCGGACCCGAGAGAATCCCGCTGGAATCCGTGGCTGGAAATGGAGCCGGACAGCTTTAAGCTTTCGGTGACCAGCAGTGCCAAGGAGCAGGGCGAGGCGGACGGCAAGGGGAATATCAATGTGCCGAAGGAGGACTACAAGATCTGGGTTGGCCCGGTGGATGTGGTCCGGGATGAGAGCGGGGCTGTGACAAGGATCAGCCCGGTGGGCTTTGAGGGACTGTATGAGATCGCAGACCGCACGCCCAAGGACAGCATGGACGACAACTTCTACCAGGCCCTGGCATTATCGGCCCTGGCAGCGGAGGATTTTGCGAAGTTGGACGACACGGCGGTGCCGATTCCGGAGCAGTCCACCATGGAGGCCGCGGATGTCCGAAGGAACCATGTGACCATCGATGAGCTGGCCGAATACCGGGACAACATAAGCCGTGCCGAATATGAGGCGCTGCGCAAGTCGCTTCGGGACATCGCCCTGACATTTGAGGGGCGGCCCTCCGAAAAAGAGGGGGAGGACCTGTTGACGCCGTATCCAATCTACGCCACCACGTCCATCACCCTGGCCTACCAGGTGGAGACACCGCTCAACCTGCCGATCTACAAGGATTCGACGGATATGGACGGGGACATCTTAAAGAGCCGGGTGACCTCCTACAAGGCGGGCAATACCTTTGTGGGCGGAGCTTACACGGAGACCGCGCGGGAATCCAGCGTGGTGGAGGTGTTTGTGCACAACCCGATGGACCGCGGCGAGATCGGCGACTATGTGTGGCTGGATACCAACCTAAACGGCCTGCAGGACGAGATTGAATATCAGATCCCCGTGACGGGAACCGATTTTGCGAGAAAGCTGCCGAAGCGGGAGACGAAGGAGGATGAGTACGGGAACATTACATACGAACCGGCGTGGGGGCTTGACGAGAACGGACAGATGAAGCCGGATCCCGGAATCAACGGGGTGAAGGTGGAGCTGCTAAACAGTTACGGACAGCCCTGCAACTACGACGGGCAGGCGGTGGAGGCCAAGCCGACCACCGGAAAGACGGATGAATACGGAAGGCCCTGCTACTACGTGCTAAACCCGGACGGCGGACATATCAGCGACGCGGCGGGCAATGTGACGATGAGCGTGTTCGGCCCGCTAAGCACCTTTACGCGGTCCGACAACTACGGAAACCAGGGGTATTATATCCTGCCGAATCTGGCGGAGGGCAGCTACAAGCTGCGCTTCACGATGCCGGAGTCCTACAACGAGTACGGTCTGACCACCTGGGAGATCGGCCTGGGAGAGGATAAAATCCCCATGGCCGTGACCGAGCCCGGGGAGATGCGGCCGGACAACCGCGGGGAGGCGAAGACCCTCACCTTTACCACCGAGGAACCCATCGAGGTGAAGACGGCGGATACGGACGAGGAGCGGGTGGCCTACGACGTGGGCGTCGGCCTGCCGGTACGCTACGGCGGCGCCAGCTGGTTGGACGAGCTGGAGGCAGACGAGGCGAAGGACCACAACTACGACGGCTATTTTGACAATGTGGAGAACCCAAGGGACGGACACATGATCGCAAGCCCCTCGGAGGCGGAGTTTGTTTACTGCTACGAGGAGGACGGCGTGAAGAAGGAGCGCGGACTGACCGTGGTGGCCTGCATCGCGGGCAGCGAGACGGATGAGACCGGCGTGCTTGTGCCGGCTGTGGATATGCACGGACGGCCGCTGGTGGCGGAGACGCGCACGCTCGAGAGCCTGCGGGACGAGTATCGAAAACTGGAAGTCCAGGATGCGGCGGACCGGCTGGACGGAACGGTTCCGACGGCCCTAGAGAAGGCGAGAGAGGACTATGACAAGCTTCACAGGCAGTATCCGGACCGGTATCCCGAGCTTCCCGAGCTGCTGCCGGGTGAGATGCCGCCGGATGAGGTGTTTAAACCCTTTGTGGGCACCTACGAGTTTAAGTATATGCGGCCGGATCTGGAGTACGTGTTTGTGGCGGTGCCGCCGGTGAACCATGATACGGGGAGGGAGATCTACAAGCCCACGCCGCTCGTGATATCGGACAAGCCCACGGACTTAAGGTATGACAACGATGCCCAGTACAACGGATGGACCAGAAGCTTTAAGGCGGAAATCCCCATGGTGGATGGAAACGCAGACGTGATTAAGGACCGGGATGGCAATATTCTTAAGTACCGGGAACAGCGGGTGGTCGATTTCGGCCTCATCTCTGTGGGGGCGGTGATGATCACCGGAACCGTGTGGGATGACGCGACGGACTGCGCCACACTGCCGGACGGCAGCAAAGCGCCCTACGACGGAATCCGAAGGGATGGCTATAAGGGCGTTGAAGACTGCAGGCTGGAGCTGTACGCCTACGCGTGGGTGGACGGATACGGCTGGAGGCAGTTGAAGCTGGAGGACGAAAGCCTGGTGTTTGCCGACGAGGATCACAGCACAGACCAGAGGGAGGAGGATGCACTGCCCATCGCGGTGACGAAGACCTCCGCGGCCGGTGACTGGCAGTTTAAGCTGAACCCGGATCTGTCGACCGGAAGCGGTCAGGACAAGGTGTCCTACCTCTTGGGCTACCGCATAAAGGTGCCCGAGCTAAAGAGCGGCTACACCTTGACCACCATGCACCGGGAGACCGCGTCCATGGGCAGCGAGCAGCTGGTTTTGGTGGACAGCGATTTGTCCGGAAACGGCTGGCTGTACCAGAGACCGGAGGACAAGAACCTGAATCCGGAGCGCGACCTGTTTGACCGGACGGATCCCAAGGCGGCCAGCATCTACCTTCCCTACGCGGAGGCAGAGCTGAACGAGGAGGGGGAGCCGGTGGACGGAATCCACGCGGTGAAGCTGGGAGACACCTATTACAACTACGATGACAACCGCAGATCCTTCAGCCATGTGGACGCGGGCCTGGTGCCCTACGCCAAGGGGGATGTGGCGGGAATTATCTGGAATGACCTGAAGGGAAAGGGGAAGAAGCTGACCTACAACGGAGTGCGCGAGAGCGGTGAGGAGGGGATCCGGGATATTCCGGTGACACTTCAGTACCGCATAGGCGAACTGGACTACGCCACCAAGTCGGAGGCGGATTACGCCAGCGAGTCCAACGCGGACTACAATCCGCAGGAGAGCATCATCCCGGATGGAATTTACGCGTCGGTGTTCCGGTACGATCCGGACCAGTTCGACCCCGAGGCCGAGGCTCTTAAGGCCGGGCAGGCGGGAAGCTATCAGATAAGCGGGACGTACATCTTCCCCGCAGACCTGGAGGCGGAAGCCTGGCTCCTTGAGGAGGCGGAAGCGGACACGGCGCGGCGCGAGGCGGCAAGGGAGGACTTAAATGAACTTCTTCGCCAGCGCACCGAGGCCCAGAACCGGAAGGCAAGGCTGGAGAGCGAGAAGGCGCAGAAGGAGGCAGAAGCCGCACAGCTCTCTGCGCAGATCTCTGAGCAGAAGGACTTAAAGATCACCTATAGCGAAAAGCTGAGCGCGGCGACCAGCCGTTCGATGGCTGCCGATGTGGAGATGAAACACGTGGACAGCACGGAGATCGTGCCCAGGAAGCAGCAGGTGAATGAGCTGATGAAGCAGCGAAGAAGCGCTGAGCAGAGCCAGCAGGAGGCGAACCGGGAGCTCACGGCTAAGACCGGCGAGCTGGATGAGCTGAAGCAGCTGATTGAGAAGTATGAGAAGGAGCATCAGGCTTCGCCGGGAAGCGCGGCCACAGGGGACGCAGCCAGAGAGCTGGCCGAGTGGCTTGACAGCCATTTGCCGGGCGGCAGCGTGTCGGAGGAGAATGTGGCCGAACAGGCGGCAGAGTACCGGGAGACCCTTGAGGGAGCGATTAACGACTTGAAGGACCGGATTAAGGAACTGACGGCTGAGATCGCCGGACTGGACCGCCGGATTGACGAGACGAACGCCGAGATCGCAGAGTTCAGCGCCAAAGTGGAGGAGCTTCGGGCTGTGAAGCAGGCAGCGGACGCGGAGGCAGCGGACTACAACCGCAAGCTGAACGCCGCCATCAGCGAGCTGGAGACATTGAACGGCGAGCTGGCGGCTGTGAACGTGGAGTTAGGAAACCTGATTCCCGCCATCGAGCGGGAGGAGAAGGCGGTGCAGGAGCTTGACCGGCAGATCGAGGCCAAGCGCGCAGAGGTGGAGAACGTCTATATCGGAACCGCGACCGTGCTCACGGACGCGGACGGAAACTACCGGTTTGACGGCCTGCCGATGTTCGACGAGTCCATGCCGGTGAAGCTGGGAGCCGGGGAGAGTAAGTTTGAGCAGCCTGAGCCCTATTATTACCGGGTTCTGGCGCAGAAGCCGCTGGGCTCCGGAATTACGATCCTGCACGCAAAGACCGCGGGAGCCAGTGCGGAGAATGACTCTGATCTGGGAATCCTCACGGAATATGATTTTGACAACTGCAATATGGAGCGCTACGGCGTAAGCCGGAAGAATCTGTGCGTGAGCGACAGCTTCGCACTCATGGAGCCGGCTGCGGACCAGGTGAACGTCTACGACGGAGTTTTCCACCTGCGCCAGGACGGCGACGAGCCGGAGGCCGTGCGGATCCGACGCCATGTGCTGCGCGACGGAGGGCTTTTGGGCTTTGCCAACCGCGCGGTGATCGGAGACTATGTCTGGGAGGACGAGAATGGAAACGGAATCCAGGACAAGTCGGAGAAAGGAGTGAAGGGAGCGACCGTCATCCTCTACCGTTTCGACCCGGAGGCGGAGGAGACATACTACACCTACGAGCTGGTGAACGAGCTTCCGGACATCGCTACCGGCTCTGTGCCGGTGGCCACGCCGGATGTGGCGCAAAACACGCTGATGCACTCAGGCAACACCTGGGTGACGGGAACCGGGGACGATGTGTCCGCGGCCGGAACCACGAAGCTGCGCATCACGGGAACCGAGACCCGAAAGGGGCTGTGGGTGCCCACCGCAGATTTGAACGGGGACGGCGTGAAGGTGACCGGAGCGGACGGCGCGTACCGGTTCGAGGTTCCGGTGACGGATTTGAGCTCGGAGGAGACTGCGGGCCAGGTATACCGTTACCGGGTGCAGATTTACCAGCCTGAGGGCGGTGACGCCTGGACCTGGTCCAGGGCATACGCCGGACGGGATGAAGAGAGAGACAGCGATGTGGTGCCTGCCAACGCCTTTATGGATCTGAGAAAATCGTCTGTGGACAGCGCCTTTGACGGGCTGGTTTTGGGCGGTGAGATCCCGGAGGGAACCGAGATTGTGGTGGCAGGCGTGTACGACCCGTCGAATGACGCCAACTACCGGCTGTCGCCGGCGGGGCAGGTGGACGGAATGCCGGCATACGGCGCGTACCGCGCGGCGGTGTCGGGCGAGTTTTCGGTCTACCGGGCCAAGGTGTCCGAAGAGCCGGGATGGATTGTGGATCTGCGGTATGCAGAGGACGATCTGTCGCGGGATGCGGGCATGATGGCGCCGGAGGTACCGGACGAGCCGGATGTGCCGGATGTGCCGGACGTACCGGACGTGCCGGACAAGCCGGATGTGCCCTCAGGCGGAGACCGCCCAAGCGGAGGTGACGACGGTGTGGAGGTGCCCAATGTGCCCCAGATCATCGAAGCCATCGTGAAGGGGAAGGATCCTGAGGATATACCGCCGCTGTTTATCATTCCCAAGACGGGCGTGGTGCCGGTAGGCCTTGGGGCTCTGGCCCTTGCCGCAGCAGCGGGCATTATCCTGCTCATCACCCGCCGCAGGAAAGAGGACGAGGAATAACGGATTGGGGAATACACGATGAAAAAGAGACAAGTGAGAGTGCGGATGGCGGCGTTTGCCGCCGCCGTCCGAAAGAGACCAATCGCCGCTGCTGTTTTAGCGGCAGCGGCGGCCCTGGCCGTGATTCTGGCGGTGCTGTTTGCCGGGAACGGCAGGGTGTTTTCGGGGATTTTTAAGGATGACTCAGGCCTGGCGATGGTGCGGGAGGGGGATCCCAAGATTTTACACAAGAAGGGAGACCGCCAAGGCACGCTCCGGGTCTACGCCGGGGATGTGACGGGCGTGATTAACCCGGCCTACGCGGCGGCGGAGGGGGATCGGATTGTATCCTCCGTGATCTTTGAGCCGCTTATGTGTTTGGGGGCGGACGGCCGCCTAGCGCCGGTGCTGGCGAAGCGCTTTGCCATGTCGGAGGACGGAAGCACCTGCACGATCCAGCTCAGAAAGAACGTCCGCTTCAGCGACGGGACCGGGCTCACGGCGGAGGACGCCGTCTTCTCCATCGCCGCCATGTGCGCGGCAGGGCAGGCGGAGGCGGGGCCGTACGCCAACATTAAGGGGGCGGACCGATACCAGGAGGGCATGGGCGGCGTGCCGGAGGGAATCCGGGCGTTAGACGATTTAAGCCTGGAGGTGGTGTTTTCCGTGCCGTCCCCGGACAACCTGGAGATCCTGCAAACCCGCATACAGAAGCGGCCGGAGAACCTTGAGGACAGCTTTTTGCCGGCACTTCAGCAGCTGTCCATGGGCGGCACCGGAACCGGCGCCTACATGCTGGCGCGGGGATCGGGCGGGACGGGGATCCGGCTGGAGGAAAATCCGAATTACCGGTCGAAGATCCGGGATATCAAGGCAGTGGAGTTTGTGAACTACGGCACCTACGAGATCGCGGACGCGGTCAGGGAGCAAGCGGTGGATGTGGCCGTGTTTACGGCGGACAGCTCGCTGTTCCAGAAGTTTTTAGACGGGCCGCAGTACACTTTGTACGAGAAGCCGCTGCCCGCCCTGTATTACATGGCCATGAACCGGAACGACGGCCGCCTGTATATCCCGGCGGTGCGCCGGGCCATCGCGCTGTCCATGGAGCGGCAGCGCATAACGGAGGGGCCGCTCTCGGCATACCTGGTGAAGGCGGATGGCTTCTCGCCGGAGGACAGTGTGTCCGCGGGCGGGTGGAGCTTAGCCGGGAATAAAGAGGAGGCGAAGAACCTGATCGCCCAGGCCAGGGAGCTGCACGGCCTGTCAAGGGAGGAGCTCCATCTGCCGGTGCTCCAGGGCAACAAGATCCAGGAGGAGCTGGCCAAGGGCATAAAGCGTGACTTAAAGGAAATCGGCTTCACCGTGGACATTGAGGTGTTGGACCAGGGGGAATATCTGCAGAAGGTCTACATGCTGCAGGACTTTGATCTGATTCTGTCCGGTGCGGGGAGCTGGGACCGCACGTCGTCCTGGGCGGGGCTTGCCACGGATTTACAGGGGCTTCCCACCGCCTGCAACAGCCGCGATCTAAACGCCGCGGTGGAAGCGCTGGAAAACGCTTACAGCGAGCGGGAGGTGGAGGCAGCGTTAAAGGAGTTAAACCGGGTCTGCTGCGAGCAGGTGCCGGTGGTCCCGATCGCGCGGCCCAAGCAGTTTGTGGCGGTCTCGGCGGACTTAAACGGCTGCCGGATCACACGCTACGACGACTTTTTACAGAATATACATGAGATACGGGTGAGGTAGATGGCGAGAAGATGGATACGCCGGGTGTGCACGGCGGTGCTGGTGGTGTCCTTGTTGGTGGCGGGGGCCGACGCGATATCCCTGTGGAGGGATGAGGCGCAGTTTGACGCGCTTTGGCGTCTGGCCTACCACATGCCAAGGGAGGCCAGGCGCAGCCGCCTGGATGTGAAGGCGGGCGGGGACGGCGGTGTGGACCTGGAGGCGCTGCGGGCGCTCAATCCGCAGTGTGTGGGCTATATTTCCATCAGGGACACGCCCCTCAGCTATCCGGTGATGCAGACGGACGAGGAGAACGGGATGTTTTATCTGACCCACGCCTTTGACCGCTCCTACCACGGGAACGGGACGCCGTTTTTGGACATGCGCTGCAGCACCAAGACGCCCTCGGACAACCTGATCGTCTACGGCCACAACACGCGCAACACCAAGATGTTCAGCTGTCTTCGGTTTTACCGGGAGGAGGCGTATTTCAGAGAACACCCGGTGATCCGGTTCGACCACGAAAACGGCGGGGACTACCAGATCTTTGCCGTGCTGTTTGAGAGTCTCTCCGACGAGAGCAACCGGGAGCTGTTTGCCATGGTGGACCGAGCACCCGAGTCCGGGGAGGAGTGGGATGAGTTTCTTGACTATCTCAAAAAGGAGCGCCTGTACGACACCGGGGTGGAGGCAGAGGTGACGGACAAGCTGCTGACGCTGTCCACCTGCTACCGGGCCATCGACAACGGGCGCGTACTGATTTTTGCAAAGAAACAACCGGAGAAATGACGGAAAAAATATGCACAAAATCTTAACACAAATCCCCCTCCCGCCTATTGAAACCGCTGGAAGTTTACGTTATAATAGTTCCGAATATAAATCAAACTGCCGTCCGTCAGGGCGGCAGTTTGATATAAACAATGGAAATGGTGATTGGATGGAAAAACGAATAGAGTGGGTAATTGCGCGCACGGCGAAGGCAGAGGGCGGCAGGGAAGATCCGCGCTGTGTGGTGATACAGCTCTACGATGCGATCAATATCTCACCGGACGATATAAGGCAGCTTCATGAAACAATGGACGGACCGGATATTTACTTTTGCGAGTATGGGCAGAAGGAGATTCAGGAGCCGTTCATGCCGTTTCTGGGGATCGTGAGGGAGTATTTGAAGGATATGGGGCCCGAGGAGTTGGAGCGGGTGTTCGACGCGTGTGATCTGTACGACAGCCACCGCCTGGTGTTTAGCAGCTATCTGCGGGACGGCCGGGCGCAGCGCGGGGAGGACCTGCTGATCGATGAGACGCAGTTCGAGCGCCGCCGCATGATGGATGCCATGTACAAGCTGACGGTGTGGTGCTCCAGGCAAAGGCCCTTTATGCTGGTCCTCAACGGGTTTCAGCAGGTGGGCGTCAACTCGCTGCAGATTGTGAGGCGGTTGATGGAGTCGGAGGAGAGCCACAGGATCCACATGGTGATTCTGTACGATGTCCTCCAGAGCCCGGCGCCCTACGTCCGGGAGGCGTGGGACTCCTGGGTGGAGACCATAGAGGTCAGCGGGAGGATTCTGGAGTTCGAGGGTTTTGACAAACGGAATCAGGCGGAGGACGCGGAGGAGCTTGCGATCTCCGATGCGAACATGGAGGAGTTAATCCGGCGGCTCTACAATCTGGTGGGGATGCTGGATTTGGAGCAGGCGGAGTACTATCTGGAGCTGTTCAACAGCAGACTCAACATTGAGCACAGCAATGTGCCGGAGCGGTATAAGCTGTGGATTCTGATCCTGTACATTTATGTTATGATTTGCCTCGGAAATTATTCCAGGGCGCTGGTTCTCTGTGAGCTTCTGGACGGCTTTGCGAACACGGAGGTGGAGATTCGCAGGCATTATCTGTCCGCCCTGGCATACATATATTCCGGACAGCTGAGCCGGGCCCTGACCTGTCTTGGGCTCTGCAAGGAATTAGGGGACCCGGAGAGCGGGGAGTCGGCGTTTCGGATCCGCCTTCTCGCGCTGCAGGCCCGGATGGGCGGCTGGGTCAGGATGAATTATCCCATGCGGGACATGGCGGTGGAGGAGCCGATGCTGTTGGAGCTGCGGCAGCGCTGCTTCTTCAATCACCTGGCATATATCGGGATCTACAGCCGGGACAACGACGTGGAGCGGGTGATCCGCTCCGTGGAGGATGACCGCGCGCTTCCCCAGTTTTCTCAGGCGCTAGAGTGGGCAAAGCGGGCGGGGAACGACGTCCTGGTGCGAAAGGCTTATTTCAGAAATCTGATCATCGCCGCCACGCACGGTTATTACCACGTGTCAAACTTTTACCACTTTAAGGGATATCAGGATGTGCGGGAGGAGGACACCCTTGCCCTGGTGCAGGCGTGCAACGGCATAGGCTACAATTACTGCATGGTGGGGGCCTGCGACTACGCCAAGGCCGGTTTTGTCCGCGCCCTGCAGCTGGAGTGTCAGGCGGGCGGCCGCGCGGCGGGCCGGACCGCGGCCACATACTACTACATGGGGTTAAACGCGCTGACCGTCAGGCAGTTTGACAGCGCGCTAGAGTACATGGGCAGATCCCTGCGGATTATGCGAAGGCTGGGGCTGTATGGGCACCGGTTCTGTGACTTGTCCCAGTTTTATTCGATCATGTCCCTGTGCAGCGCCTACGGGCGCGACTTTGCCAACGCCAGGGTGTATCTTCTGCGGGCGGAGCAGTTCTTAAAAGGGCTGTACGCGGACGAGATGCCGGAGGGGATGATGCCGGAGCGGCGGTCGGTGATCCACGGGGACTTATTCCTGTACAGCTACGCCGAGGGGCTGTGCGCGATGCAGGAGGGCGACTATGAGAAGGCGCTTCTGTCCATGGAGGAGGCGGAGGCACACTACGAAAAGGCCAGGCAGGATCAGCGGATCTGCGCCATTTACTACCGCCGTGACAGGCAGGAGCTGTTTATCCGCACCGGACACATGGAGCGCGCGCACCGGGAACGGGAGCGCAGGGAGCAGGAGGAGGCGCAGGCTGTCAGGCGCCGCCTGGAGGAGACCGAAAATTGCAATATACCCGCTCTGCTGGGGTTGGAGGAGATACCGGACGAGGAGACCCTGCGCCGGGTGGACCGGGAGGTGGACCTGATTGTAAAGCGGTGGGAGCACGAGTGCCGGTACCGGAGACAGAAATCCAACCGGGACTTTCTCTCAAAGTGGCTTCGGATCCTCAGCAATGCGGATGATATCCGGAAAAAGAAGCACCTTCGGATGGTGATGAACCTGTTCGAGAGCTATTTCAACATCGATAAAGTCGTATTTCTGCGCTTCCTGGAGGGGGAGGGCAGTGTGTACTACAGCGACTTAGACACCGTGCCCGGGCGGGAGAAGATTGAGGATGTGCAGCGCTTTTTCAAACGGCGCCAGCAGGGTTTTACGGTCTCACGCTTTAACGGCCATCTAAGCCAGTACCGCCAGGTAACCGGCCTGTTTGACGAGGACCGGCTCTGCTCGGCGGTGGGGATTCCGGTTTTCAGCAATAACCGGCTGGAGTGCGCGATGATCGCGGTGATCTACACCCAGGACAACTGTTACCGGGAGGAGGTCAGCTGCGTCATCGGGGAGGAGGAGTTAGATTCCATCGGCATGATGTTCTACCAGCTAAACAGCGTGATCTGCCGGTGCGAGAAGGCCGAGGAGCTGCGGCGCATCCAGGAGGAGCTGCGGCAGGCGGCCACCACGGACCAGCTGACCGGAATTTTAAACCGGGAGGGATTCTACCGGAGGCTCAGGTCACTACTCGCCGGGGAGCGGCGCAAGATGGGCGTGCTGTTTATCGACATGGACAACTTTAAAAACTGTAACGACCGCTACGGCCACCGGGTGGGCGACATGGTCCTGCGGGAGGTGGCCTGCGTCTTCTCAGGAGTGTGCGGGGAAGGGCAGTTTGCGGTGCGCTTCGGCGGCGACGAGTTTGTGATCTGCGCCCTGAACGCGGACGGGGAGCAGCTGGAGGCCCTGGCCAACCGGATCTACGGGGAGCTGGCCCACAGAGGGTATTTCCTTCCCACCATAAAACGGATGGTTCCCGGCTACCGGCCGGATTTGCGGGATAATATTTCCTGCTCCATCGGCATCGCCTGCGGCGAGGTGGCCACGGTTCAGGAGGTAAACGCGCTGCTTTTGTGCGCGGACCAGCTGCTCTACGAGGCCAAGAAGGGCTCCAAGGGCGTGTATTTCATCCGGCGCGGGTGATTGCCACCAACTGTCTCTCTATTTCTAAAATTTTCTGAAAGTCTAGGCAGATATAATTTTTTGTAGTAAAATAGGAGAATAGGCAATATAATAGAGATAGGGGGAGTGGTGGATGAACATTCGTGAATCAATGGAAGCCCTTGAGGAGCAGTATATGAGTCCGTATGCGTCCTTTTCCTCCCGCTCGCGGGGAAGGGAGAGACCGGAGCCGCTGTGCGATATCCGGCCGGAGTATCAGAGGGACCGGGATCGGATTCTGCACTGTAAGGCGTTCCGGCGTCTGAAGCACAAGACTCAGGTGTTTCTGGCACCGGAGGGGGACCACTATCGGACCCGCCTGACCCACACCCTGGAGGTTAGCCAGATTGCCAGGACGATCGCCAAGTCCTTACGCCTAAACGAGAGTCTGACCGAGGCCATCGCGCTGGGACACGACCTGGGGCACACGCCCTTCGGCCACTCCGGCGAATTTATATTGAACCAGATCTGTGAGGATGGGTTCGCCCACTATGCCCAGAGCGTCCGCGTGGTGGAGGTGCTGGAGAAGGGCGGCAGGGGACTAAACCTGACCTGGGAGGTGCGGGATGGGATTTTAAACCACCGGACCGCGGGCCATCCCTCCACGCTGGAGGGCGCAATCGTGCGGCTCTCCGACAAGATCGCCTATATCAACCACGACATCGACGACGCCATACGCGCGCGGATGTTTATAGAGGAGCAGCTTCCGACAGAATACACGGATATTTTGGGGCACAGCGTGCGGGAGCGGCTCAACACCATGATTCATGACATCATCTTAAACAGCCTGGATAAGCCGGAGATCAAGATGTCCCCGGGCATGGAGGAAGCCATGCAGGGGCTGCGCAGATGGATGTTTGAGAATGTGTACAAGAACGACATTCCGAAGGCCGAGGAGGGCAAGGCCCAGCAGATGATCGCTTCGCTCTACGACTACTATCTGAAGCACGTGGAGAAGCTCCCGGAGGAGTACCTCTACCTGATGGAGGAGCGGGGCGAGAAGAAGAGCCGGGTGGTCTGCGACTACATTGCCGGTATGAGCGATATCTACGCCATCGACCAGTTTGAGGAGCTGTTTGTGCCGAAACGGTGGAATGTTCTGTGAATTTTGCCCGCCTCCATGGACCATCGGGGCGGGAATTTTAGTTGCCAGGAGGGAGATCTTTTCATGTACTATCCGGATGAAGTCGTTGAGGAAGTGAGAATGAAGAATGACATCGTGGATGTGATTTCGGGATACGTGAAGCTTCAGAAGAAGGGCTCCAGCTATTTCGGGCTGTGCCCGTTCCACAATGAGAAGTCTCCGAGTTTTTCCGTGTCCCCGGGCAAGCAGATGTACTACTGCTTCGGCTGCGGGGCAGGGGGAAATGTGATCACATTTCTGATGGAATACGAGAATTACACCTTCCCCGAGGCGCTCAAATCGCTGGCGGACCGGGCGGGGGTGAACCTCCCCAAGATGGAATACAACAAGGAGGCCAGGGAGCAGGCGGACTTTCGCGCCAGGCTCCTGGAGGTGAACAAGCTGGCGGCCAACTATTTCTACTACCAGCTAAAGCAGCCCCAGGGAGCCCTGGGCTACCAGTACCTCCACGACAAGCGGGGCCTTAAGGACGAGACGATCCGGCATTTCGGGCTGGGCTACTCCAACAAGACCAGCGACGACCTGTACCGGTATCTGAAGGAGAAGGGCTACGAGGACGCCTTCTTAAAGGAGACGGGCCTTGTGACCGTGGAGGAGCGGGGCGGAAGGGACAAGTTCTGGAACCGGGTGATGTTTCCCATCATGGACGTGAACAACCGGGTGATCGGGTTCGGCGGCCGTGTGATGGGGGACGGGGAGCCAAAATACTTAAATTCCCCGGAGACGAAGCTGTTCGACAAGAGCCGCAATCTCTACGGTCTCAACTACGCCAGAGTCTCCAGGGAGAAATTCTTTCTCATCTGCGAGGGCTACCTGGATGTGATTTCCCTGCACCAGGCGGGCTTCACCAACGCGGTGGCCTCCCTGGGCACCGCGTTCACCACCCAGCACGCCAACCTGCTCAAGCGCTACACGGACCAGGTGGTCCTGACCTACGACAGCGACGGGGCCGGAGTGAAGGCGGCGTTAAGGGCAATCCCCATCTTAAAGGAGGTGGGCATCTCCATCAAGGTGCTAAACATGCGGCCCTACAAGGACCCGGACGAGTTCATCAAGAACATGGGGCCTGAGGCGTTCAGGCAGCGCATCGAGGAGGCGCGCAACAGCTTTCTCTTCGAGGTGGACGTGCTCAAGAAGGACTACCAGCTGGAGGACCCGGAGCAGAAGACGAAGTTTTATCTGGAGACGGCGAAGATGCTGCTGCGCTTCGGGGAACCCCTGGAGCGGGACAACTACATCCAGGCCGTGTCCAGGGAACATATGATCCCCTGCGAGGAGCTGCGCCAGCTGGTGAACCGGCTGGGCATGACCATGGGGCTCAAGGCCGGGGAGAGCTACAGCCAGTCCGGCGGCCGCGGGGGGCGGTCCCCCGCCGGGCCGAGGGATTCGGAAGGCCGGGGCGGCGGATATCCGTCAGCGGCGGATCCGGGAGGCCGCGGCGGCCAGGGAGGCCCTTACGGCCCGGCAGACCGGGGCGGCTCCTACGGCCAGGAAGACCGGCCCGGTCCGGCAGGCTCCTACGGGGGTGGGATGGGAAGCTCTGGCGCCAGCCCCGGGCGGGGCAGGAAGCCGGCCAAGGAGGATGGAATCCGCAAGTCACAGCGGCTTCTGCTCACCTGGCTGATCGAGAACCCGGAGCTGTTTGATAAAATTGAAGGAATCATAACGGCCGACGACTTTGTGGAGGATCTGTACCACCAGGTGGCGGCCATGGTGTTTGAGGGCCACGCGGCCGGTAATTTAAATCCGGCGGCCATACTCAGCCGATACATTAACGATGAGGACCAGTACAAGGAGGTCGCAGCGCTGTTTAATGCCAGTTTGAGCGACTCTCTGAGTAACGAGGAACAGAAGAAGGCGTTTTCTGAGACCGTGTATAAGGTGAGGAAAAACAGCCTGGACATGGCCAGCAAGAACGCGAAGGATATCGCCGGACTGCAGGAGATTATCCGGCAGCAGGCGGCGTTAAAGCAGCTTCGCATCACGCTGGACTAAGTTGAGCATTTGGCAAAGAGGGGTGGACCGATATGGACGAGAGGACCGTTGGATTCGAGGAGATGCTGGCAGGGCTGCTGGCGGAGGCGAAAAAGAAGAAAAATGTGCTGGAGTACCAGGAAGTGCTGGACTATTTCGCACCGCTCAAGCCGGATGCGGATCAGCTGGACCAGATATTTGAGTTTCTTGACCAGAACCGCGTGGACGTGCTGCGGGTGGACGAGAAGGGCGATCTGGACCCGGATCTGTTTCTGGAGGAAGAGCTGGAGGAGGAAGAGGAGATCGATGTGGAGCACATCGACCTCTCCATCCCCGAGGGCGTCAGCACCGACGATCCCGTGCGCATGTATCTGAAGGAGATCGGAAAGATCCCCCTTCTGGGCACGGAGGCGGAGGTGGAGTTGGCCAAGCGGATGGAGTCCGGCGACAAGGAGGCGGCCAAGGAATTGGCGGAATCCAACCTGCGGCTGGTGGTCAGCATCGCCAAGCGCTACGTGGGGCGGGGGATGCAGTTCCTGGACCTGATCCAGGAGGGAAACCTGGGGCTCATCAAGGCGGTGGAGAAATTCGACTACCGGAAGGGCTACAAGTTCAGCACCTACGCCACCTGGTGGATTCGCCAGGCCATCACCCGGTCCATCGCGGACCAGGCCAGAACCATACGGATCCCGGTCCACATGGTGGAGACCATCAACCGCCTGGTGCGGACCAGCCGGCAGATGCTCCAGGAGCTGGGGCGCGAGCCCACCACCGAGGAGATCGCAGCCCGGGTGGAGATGCCGGTGGAGCGGGTCTCCGAGATCTTAAAGATGGCCCAGGAGCCGGTGTCCTTAGAGACGCCCATCGGCGAGGAGGAGGACAGCCACCTGGGGGACTTTATCCAGGACGATAATGTGACGGTCCCGCAGGACGCGGCCACGTTCATGCTGTTACACGAGCAGCTGATGGAGGTACTGACCACCCTGACCGAGCGGGAGCAGAAGGTGCTCCGGCTGCGGTTCGGCCTCGACGACGGCCGCCCGCGCACCCTGGAGGAGGTGGGACGGGAGTTCAACGTCACCAGGGAGCGGATCCGGCAGATCGAGGCCAAGGCGCTGCGCAAGCTGCGCCACCCCAGCAGAAGTAAAAAATTAAAGGATTATCTGGATGAATAGTATGACAAGAGATACGGATACAACAAAGAAGACAATCCGGCTGTCCGACCGCCTTGCCGCGGTGGCCTCCTTTGTGAGGCCGTGCGGCAGTGTGGCGGACGTCGGTACGGACCACGGCTACATCCCCATCTACCTGGTGCAGGCTGGCATCGCAGAGAGCGCGCTGGCGATGGATGTGCGGGAGGGTCCCCTTGAGCGCGCCAGGGCCCACATCGGATCGCTGGCGCCGGAGTACCGGGAACGGATCGGCACGCGCCTGTCCGACGGTCTTTTGGCCCTCTCCCCCGGGGAGGCGGACACGGTGGTGATCGCAGGGATGGGGGGAGAACTGATCATCCGCATCCTGGACGAGGGACGCCACATGTGGGACAGCGTGGAGAGTTGGGTGCTCTCACCCCAGTCGGAGCTGCAGAAGGTCCGGCATTTTTTTTCTGAGCAGGGCTTTTTGATCCGCGCGGAGACTATGGTGAAGGATGAGGGGAAATACTATACCGTGATGGAGGTGGGGCGCGGGCGCATGGAGTACGCGAGCGAGGCCCACTACCTCTACGGGGAATGCTTGATCCGGGAGAAAAACCCGGTGTTAAGGGAATATCTGGAAAAAGAGAAGGCCCGCGTGGAGGCGATCCTGGCGCGGCTGTCCGGGGACGGCGAGATGACCGAGGGACAGCGGGCGGCGAGGAGAAGCCTGCTTGCGGAGCGATCATGGATTGAGGAGGCACAGCATGAGATGCAGTGAGATTATGGAGCGGCTCAGGGCGCTGGCGCCGGAGAGCTGCGCCTGTGACTGGGACAACCCGGGGCTTCTTGCGGGCCGTCATGACAAAGAGGTAAAGCGCATATATATAGCACTGGACGCCACGGACACGGTGGTGGAGCGGGCCATCGAGCAGAAGGCCGACATGCTGATCACCCACCATCCGCTGATTTTTAAGGCTATCAAGCAGGTGAACGACCAGAATTTCATCACAAGGCGGCTGATCCGCCTGATTCAGGCGGACATCTCCTATTTTGCCATGCACACCAACTTCGACTCGGCGCCGGGCTGTATGGCGGATCTGGCTGCCGCGCGGCTGGGACTTTTGGACTGCGAGCCCCTGGAGCTCATGGGGGAGCTGGCGGGGGAGCCCTACGGGATCGGCAAGGTGGGGCGGTTAAAGCGGCCCATGGAGCTTGAAAACCTGGCCAGGCGGGTGAAGGAGAAGTTCGGGCTGCCCTTTGTGGTGGTGTACGGCCAGAACCGGGTGCCGGATCCGGTGAGCCGGGTTGCCGTCTGCCCGGGGGCGGGCGGGAGCGAGATCGGCCGCGCCTTGGAGAGTGGGGCGCAGGTGCTTGTGACCGGGGATATCGGCCATCACCAGGGGATCGACTCCGTGGCCCAGCGCATGGCGGTGATCGATGCGGGGCACTATGGCCTGGAGCACATTTTTGTGGACTATATGGCAGACTTTCTGGCGGAGCAGCTGGGAAGCGGCACAGAACTTATAAAGGCGCTGCCGGAGTGGCCGGCGGTGGTACTGTAGGCAGGATTTCGACAGGAGGAGATGGATATGCCTCAGGTAAGAATTGGAAATGAAGTGAGGGAGTACCCTGATGAAACCACGTGGCTGGAGGTGGCGAGGGATTACCAGCGCTTCTATGAGAATGACATCCTTCTGGTGCGGGTCAACGGGAAGCTCCAGGAGCTGCACAAGCGCGTGCGCGACTGCAGCCTCACCTTCATCACGGCCCGCGACAAGCCGGGGATGAGCGCCTACCAGCGGACGGCGACGCTTCTGATGCTGAAGGCGTTCTACGACGTGGTGGGTGAGGACCGGGTCAAGAAGGTCTCCGTGGACTTTTCCATCGGCAAGGGCTTTTTTGTGGAGCCGTCGGGGAATTTTGAGCTGACGGAGGAGCTTCTTCTTCGGGTGAAGGAGCGGATGCGCCAGTACGTGGACGATTGTATCCCCATCATGAAGCGCAGCGTGCACACCGACGACGCGGTGGAGCTGTTCCACCGCCACCGGATGTACGACAAGGAGCGGCTGTTCAACTACCGGAGAGTCTCCCGGGTGAACATTTACAGCATCGGAGGCTTTGAGGATTACTACTACGGCTACATGGTGCAGAACACCGGCTACATCCGGTATTTTGACCTGATTCCCTACCACAACGGCTTTGTGCTCATGATGCCCCAGATGTCGGACCCGCAGCGCCTGCCGGAGTTTGAGCCCCAGGAGAAGCTGTTCGCCACCCTGTCGGAGTCCTCCGCCTGGGGAAAGCGGATGGATCTGGAGAACGTGGGAGCGTTAAACGACCGCATTGCCGCCGGGCAGATGCAGCGGCTGATTTTGGTGCAGGAGGCGCTGCAGGAGAAGCGGCTGGCGGAGATCGCGGCGTCCATCGCGGGGCGAGGGAACGTGAAATTCGTGATGATCGCGGGCCCCTCCTCCTCGGGGAAGACCACCTTCGCCCACCGGCTCAGCGTGCAGCTGGAGGCCATCGGCTTAAGGCCGCACCCCATCTCCGTGGACAATTACTTTGTGAACCGTGAGGACAGCCCGCGGGACGAGAACGGGAACTACAACTACGAGGCGTTAGAGTGCCTGGATCTGGTGCAGTTCAACAGAGATATGTCCGCGCTGCTCTCCGGCGAGCGGGTGGAGCTGCCGTACTACAACTTTAAGAAGGGAGTTCGGGAGTACAAGGGCGACTTTATGCAGCTGGGGCCCTCGGATATCCTTGTGATCGAGGGAATCCACTGCTTAAACGAGCGGATGTCCTACGCGCTCCCCAAGGACAGCAAATTCAAGATTTACATCAGCGCGCTGACGCAGCTCAACATCGACGAGCACAACCGGATCCCCACCACGGACGGACGCCTTCTGCGGCGCATGGTGCGGGACGCCAGGACGAGGGGCAACCCCGCCCGGGATACCATCCGGATGTGGCCGTCGGTGCGCCGGGGCGAGGAGGAGAACATCTTCCCGTACCAGGAGGAGGCGGACGCCATGTTCAACTCCGCGCTGATCTATGAGCTAGCCATCTTAAAGCAGTACGCGGAGCCGCTGCTCTTCGGGATTCCCAAGGACTGCGACGAGTACGTGGAGGCCAAGCGGCTGCTCAAGTTCCTGGACTATTTCCTGGGCGTCAGCAGCGAGGATATCCCGAAAAACTCGATTCTCAGAGAGTTTATCGGCGGGAGCTGCTTTAACGTGTAGCCTCTGCGGGTCACAGTGAAAGAAACGGCGGATTTCCGGCAGGACGCCTCAGGGCGGGCGCGGGGAATCCGCATTTTTGAATGCAGCGGGCCGTGGGCGAAGTTAAACCAGATGGAAAGGGGAATTCAAATGAAGAAGACGATATCCGTGGTGGCACTTGACCCGAGGGCGGGCGGCTTCTACGCCAGGGAGATACAGGAGCTGTTCGGGGACCATGTGGAGGTGCGCTCCTACAGCGTGCGGGACGGCTCGGCCATGGGGCAGCTTGAGCGGGCGGATTTGTTTGCGGTGTCCACGGACGCCTTTGAGACGACGGAGGAGGTGCAGGAGCACATCCCCATCGACTGCCAGGTGATGGGCATCGAGATGTCCTACCGCTGGTCCACCATCCAGAAGCTGCGCGAGATCCCCAAGGGCACCCGGGTGCTGTTCGTGAACATGACCCTGAAGATGGCCAGGGAGGCCATCACCCAGCTGGAGCACCTGGGCGTCAACCACCTGGAGCTGATCCCCTACTACCCGGGGGCGGCCCAGGTGGAGGGGGTGGATATCGCGGTGACGCCGGACGAGGAGCGGTACGTGCCCGAGGGGATCAAGACGGTGATCAACATCCAACACCGGTCCTGCACCTCCGGCATGATGATCGAGATCGCGCTGCGCCTGGGCTACGAGGAGCTATTGGAGACCCGGGAATTCCAGGCGTATTTTCTGTCCATGGCCACCAACGACTACAGCTTCGGCCACATGCTGGAGCGGTCCACCCGCATGGAGAGCCGCTTCGACATCCTGATCGAGATTCTGGACGAGGGGCTCATCGGAATCAACGAGAAGGGGGAGATCTTTGCCTGCAACGAGAAGGCCAGAGAGATCACCCGGGTCAGCCAGAGCCTGATCACCGGGCGGCGGGGCGAGGAGGTGTTCCCCTACATCCCCTTCCGGAAATGCCTGGAGACGAGGACCGCCCAGCCGGCCAGCGTGATCAGCATAGGCGGGATCAACGTGAACATGTCCGTGACCCCGGTCATGCGCCAGAACGAGTGCATCGGCGTCTTCGCCACGCTCCAGCGCTTCAACGACGTGGAGAAGCGGCAGAATGAGCTGCGCAGCCAGCTGTTCCACAAGGGCCATCGGACGAAGTACACATTCGAGGACATTGTGGGGGAGTCGGAGCCGGTGTGCCGGGTGAAGGAGATTTTGAGGCGGATGGCGGCCACCGAGTCGCCGGTGCTGTTGATCGGAGAGACGGGAACGGGAAAAGAGCTGTTCGCCCATGCGGTCCACAGCGCCTCCAAGCGGAGCAGCGGCCCCTTCGTGGCCATCAACGTGGCGGCCATGCCGGAGAACCTGCTGGAGAGCGAGCTGTTCGGCTACGAGGAGGGGGCGTTCACGGGGGCGAAGAAGGGGGGCCGCCCGGGCCTGTTTGAGTTCGCCCACAGTGGGACGCTGTTTCTGGACGAGGTGGAGGGCATGAGCCAAGCCATGCAGGTGAAGCTTCTGCGGGTGCTCCAGGAGCGGGAGATCATGCGTGTGGGCGGCAACCAGATTATCCACGTGGATGTGCGCATCATCGCAGCCACCAACGAGTCCTTAGAGAAGAAGGTGGAGGACGGGAGCTTCAGGCGGGACCTGTACTACCGGATCAACACGCTGCCGGTTTTGATTCCGCCGCTGCGGGCCCGCGGGAACGACATTTTTCTGCTTTTGGAGCGGTTCGCCGGGGAGACCGGGGGAAGCTTCAGGCTCTCGGAGCAGGTGCGCCGTATCCTGGCGGCGTACAGCTGGCCGGGGAACATCCGGGAGCTGCACAATGTGGCGGAGTACTTCAGCTACACGGGGCAGCAGGTGATCTGCCCGGAGGATCTGCCGCCGACGTTTTTGGGCGGGGGTAGAATCGCGGGGGAGAGAGCGGAAGAGAGGGTGGAAGAAAAAGCGGAAGCCGCGGGGAGATCGCTCTGGGCGAGGGCGGGAACCTCATCCAACGCCCCCGGCGATTGCCGGAGCGACCGTTTCTGGTTCGTTTTAGGGCAGCTCTACCGGGCGGCCCGGGAGGGGCAGCTCATCGGCCGGGAAAAGATCCTCTCGGAGGCCAGGGCGGCGATGGTGCCGCTGTCCCAGAAGCAGGTTCGGGAGCTTTTGGAGTCCATGGACCGGGAGGGCTTAGCGAGCGTCGGCCGGGGCCGGGGCGGCAGCCGGATCACACCGTCTGGAAGCAAGCTGTGGGAGACTTATATAGGTCAACCAATAAAATAAACAATTAAACCAATTTATAACCATATAAACCAATTTAAAATCAACCAATTATTTGAACACTTCACAGGATTGTACGGGGAAATATACATAAAATCGAGGTTCTGAAAGAAATTTCAGGACCTCTTTTATTGTTGGCACCGAAATTGCTGTATATATAGGCAGAAGGAAAACAAACCGGGCAGCTTCCACAGAGCTGCGGAAAGGATGGATGAGTGATGAAATATGATTTTGATCAGGTGATCGACCGGAGCGAAAACCGTTCCTCCAAGTATGACGAGCGGGTGAAGAAATTCGGCACAGACAAGGTGATCCCGCTGTGGGTGGCCGACATGGATTTTAGGACGGCACAGCCCATCATCGACGCCTGCGAGAAGAAGGCGAAGGAGGGGATCTGGGGATACACCTCCAGGCCGGCCAGCTATTTTGAGGCGGTGAAGGGATGGGAGAAGCGCCGCAACAACTGGGATGTGGATACCTCCCTCATGAGCTGGTGCCCGGGCGTGGTGCCTGCGCTCTCCGTTATCGTGAAGCTGTTCTCCGAGGATGGCGACAAAGTGATGATCCAGACGCCGGTCTACTCCGAGTTCTACGATGTGACCGAGGCGTGGGGCCGCGAGGTTGTGGAGAACAAGCTTGTGGAAGAAAATGGAAAATGGCATGTGGACTTCGAGGACTTTGAGAGGAAGGCCAAGGAGGTAAAGATCTTCCTGCTGTGCAGCCCCCACAACCCGCTGGGAATTGTCTGGAGCCGCGAGGAGCTGGAGCGCATGGCCAGAATCTGCATCGACAACGATGTGCTTCTGGTGTCCGACGAGATCCATTCCGACCTGATTTTCCACGGAAAGAAACACCTTCCCACCGCCAGCATAAGCGAGGAGCTTGCGGGCAAGGTGATCAGCTGCGTGTCCGCCACCAAGACCTTCAACCTGGCAGGGCTGCAGGCCTCCACCACCATTTTCCCGAACCTGGAGATGAAGCAGAAGTTTGACCGGTTCTGGATGAACATGGATATCCACCGCAACAACGCGTTCAGCTCCGTGGCCATGGAGGCGGCGTACAACGAGGGCGAGGAGTGGCTGGAGCAGCTCTTGGCATACCTGGACGGGAACTTTGAGTTCATCCGGGATTATTGCGAGAAGTACATCCCGAAGATTAAGCCCAACGTTCCGGACGCCACCTACCTGGTGTGGCTGGACTGCCGGGAACTGGGAATGGGCAACGAGGAGCTTAAGGACTTCATGATCTACAAGGCAGGTCTGGGGCTCAACGAGGGCTACACCTTCGGCCGGAGCCTGTCGGGATACATGCGCTTAAACGCCGCATGCCCCAGAAGCGTGCTGGAGAAGGCGTTAAATCAGCTGCGCGAGGCTGTGGACGCGCTGTAATTGTCAGAGAATAAGGGGGATACCGCGCGGGCAAGGCCCGTGCGGCCGAAATAAAAAGCATTTTACATATGGAGGGAAGAATATGGATAAGAAAAGCATTTGGAAGAGCTACCGTTTTCCGATCATCCTGATCATCGGCATCGTGGTGGGAGCGCTGCTCGGCGTTGGACTTGGCGAGAAGGCCACTGTGTTAAAGCCTCTGGGCGACATTTTCTTAAACCTGATGTTTACCATCGTTGTGCCCATGGTGTATGTGTCCATCACCACCGCGGTGGGCAACATGGTCAACATGAAGCGCCTTGGAAAGATTTTGGGAAACCTTGTACTGACCTTTATCGTGACCGGCCTGTTCGCAGCAGCACTGGTATTGACTGTGGTCAACATCTGGCCGCCGGCAGCCAACACGTCCATCCAGTTTGCTAACGCTGAGATGGCGGAGGCCGCAAGCGTTGGGGATATGATCGTGAATTCCCTGACTGTCAGCGATTTCTCCGGCCTCATGAGCCGCAGCAACATGCTGCCGATCATCGTGTTCGCCATCATCTCCGGCATCTGCGTCAGCGCGTGCGGCGGTGAGGAGAGCCCGGCCGGCAAGCTGCTCAACAACTTAAACGATATCATCTTCAAAATGGTCGGCCTGATCATGAAGCTGGCCCCCATCGGCCTGGGCGCGTACTTCGCAAACCTGGTGGGCGAGTTCGGACCGGAACTGATCGGCGATTACGGCCGCTCCATGGTGGTGTACTACCCCATGTGCCTGGTATATGTGGTGGTTGCATTCCCGGCGTACGCTTACTTTTCCGGCGGCAGCCTGGCTGTGAAGCGCATGCTCAAGAACATTTTAAGCCCCGCGGTCACCGCGTTCGCAACCCAGAGCTCCGTGGCCACAATCCCGGTCAACATGGAGTGCTGTAAGAAGATCGGCGTGCCTGAGGACATCAGCAACATCGTGCTTCCCATGGGCGCAACCATGCACATGGACGGCTCCGTGCTCTCCTCCATCGTGAAGATTGCCTTCCTGTTCGGCGTGTTCGGCCAGCCCTTCACCGGCGTCGGCACCTACGCCATGAGCATCGTGGTCGCGATCCTGAGCGCGTTCGTGCTGTCCGGCGCTCCCGGCGGCGGCCTGGTGGGCGAGATGCTGATCGTCAGCCTCTTCGGCTTCCCAGCGGAAGCGTTCCCCTTAATCGCAACCCTGGGCTTCCTGTTTGACCCGGCCGCAACCTGCTTAAACGCCAGCGGCGACGCCATCGCATCCATGATGATCGCTCGCATGGTCGAGGGCAAGGATTGGCTGACCAAGCGGATTGCTTCGGGCGAGGCGGAAGCGTAATCGAGCTTGAAGCATAAATGTGACATCTAAATAGGCGGTGCTCAGTTTTTGAAGTTGAGCACCGCCTATTTTCCCTTTTCGACAAACACAATAGACTTATTTACATTTATCGAGTACAATTACTATAGTTGAGGCTGGTCGTTGTGATGACTCGGCTGATTTGGAAATGAACGGAGGGGGGATGATTTTGTTTATAAGGCGAGAATGTTTACGACATTTCGCGACCGCATTGGCTATGCGGAACAAGAGCCAAAACAGAAATCTGTGGTCTGGAAAGTGGAAAGCTACACCCGGATGTGCCAGTTGATTTTGGAGGAGGTTCAAGAGGATTCGGAGCTTATGGAAATGAGCAGAGCGCGCTTAGATAGCAGCTGCTATCAGGATGAAGCGTACCATCTGCTCACAATGGACATTGTCTATTTCGGGAGTGTATATATGTCAGAAGATGATTTTAAGAGCCGCGGTAGTGAAATTTCTGCGCCGAAATACTGGCCAACTTTGGAGGAATACAATCCCGGTATTACTGTGGATATGTGGGCTTCGGTCTTGACGGATCCGTCCGTCACTTCCCACGAAAATCTGGATATGCTGAAGAAAATACTGGAGTTGGGCGGTGAAAGCACCTGCGCTCATTTGGCTGAGGTATATGGGAATACCTACAGCTACTATAACAAGCTGGGAAGCAGTTTCGGCGAGAAGGTGAAAAAGAAGTACGGCTGTCCCGACTGCATTGACCGGGAGGACGGTCATACCGAACGAAACCGAGTATATGTGATCCCTTTTGTCGGCCGCTATGTCACCGAAAATGGGAACAAGCGCTATTCCTGGAAGCTGCGGGACGAATTGAAAGAGGCTTTTATGAATATAAATATGAATCGTTCAGAGGTTTCTCGTGAGGAGGAGGCCATGACGGACGTACATTTGAACACCATCCTTTACGGCCCTCCCGGAACGGGAAAAACGTATCACACAGTGATTTACGCTGTGGCCATCATTGAAAACAAGGCGCTGGCGGAGGTAGAACAGGAAGAATATTCCGAGGTGCTTAAACGCTACAACGGATATAAGGAGCAGGGACGAATTGAATTCACGACCTTCCACCAGTCCTATGGATATGAGGAATTTATCGAAGGCATCAAGCCTGTCATCACCTCCGAAGATGGCGCGGATGGGGAAACGGGTGAGATTCATTACAGAGTGCAGCCGGGTGTATTCAAAAAATTCTGTGAAAAAGCACAGCATCCGAATCCAGCGCAAACGAAAGATTTTGGGTTTAATGAATCCCCAAATATCTGGAAAGTATCCTTATGGGGAACGGGCGATAACCCCATCCGCTCGGAATGTCTGAAAAATGGTCACATCCGTATTGGATGGGATGGCTATGGAAAAGACATCACAGATGAAACGGATTTTGTTGACGGCGGCAGCGTAGTCTTAAATGCCTTTATGAATCGTATGCAGATTGGTGACGTTGTATTTTCATGCTACAGCTCGACCACCATCGATGCGATCGGTGTGGTGACCGGTGAATATGAGTGGCATGATGAATATGAAAGCCTGAGACGCCTCAGAAAAGTGAAATGGATCGTCAAAGGCATCCAGGAGAATATTCTTTCACTCAACGGCGGAACTTCCATGACATTGGCCTCGGTCTATCGCCTGTCGAATATAACAATCAGCGATGTGTACCAGCTGATTGAGAAGTACCAGCCTGCGCCACTGGCACCGGCCACTGACAGCCACGATAATTATGTCTTCATTATTGACGAAATCAACCGCGGCAATATTTCAAAGATTTTTGGAGAACTGATTACCTTGGTTGAACCGACAAAACGCTGGGGACAACCGGAAGGTATGAAGGCAGTATTGCCCTATTCTCAAAAATCGTTTGGAGTCCCGAAAAATGTGTATCTGATTGGAACGATGAATACGGCTGACCGCTCCATTGCGGCCATTGACACCGCATTGCGCCGCCGGTTTTTCTTTAAGGAGATGTTGCCCGATGCCGATGTCTTGGCGGATGTCAGCGTGGAAGATCTGGCGATCAGCGAACTGCTTACCCGGATGAATCAGCGAATCACGGTCCTGTATGACAGAGAACACGTCATTGGTCATGCTTACTTTATGCCGCTGAAGGTGAGTCCGACGATTGAAACGCTGGCTGAGATTTTTGCGAATAACATTATTCCTCTCTTGAAGGAATATTTCTTCGAGGACTATGAAAAAATCAGGCTGGTACTTGGCGACAACAAGAAACCAGATGTGGCTGAACAGTTTATCACTGTCAAGCCCAATGACTATGGGGAACTGTTTGGCGATGTAGATGTTGGCCTGGACGATGGATGCAGCTATGAGATCAACGATGCGGCATTTGAAAATATCGAGTCCTACCGCTCGATCTGAGGTCAAAAAGAAGCGGGGTGTGAGAGTGAAATCCGTTTATCAAATCAAGGAATATGGTTCGTTTATTTCTGGAAAAGAAATTGCCGGCTATGAGACGCTGCCCGAGCATATTTTCCGGCAGCTTGAAGATTTCATTCTGAACAATCGCAGCAAAGACGCCGATGCACTGGAGCTGATGGGACTTTCCGCAAAGAGAGGCGTTGGGAAGGTTATCACCGCCAGGAATTATATTGGTATTATCACATTGAACGATGGGACAGCCGTTGAGATCCTTCCCAAAATCCACTCGGCCGTCAAGGACGACGATCACGGTACGAGAACAAAGCGAGTGCTGATTGACATGCTGAAGACACTGCGGGAATCACCCTTTAAGTCCCTTCAGACAGCTCATGTAAATATTGAAAAAATGGACATTTTTGAAATATTTATCCGGATGTTTGTGGACGAGGTTTTCATGATTGTGAAACGCGGCCTCAAGTGCAGCTATGAAGCAGTCGAAGAAAACACGACATTCTTTAAAGGGAAGATTCTGTTTTCAGAGCAGATCAAGTGGAATCATTCACATCGGGAACGCAGCTATGTTGAATACGACGCGTTTACCGCCAACCGCCCGGAAAACAAGGTGTTAAAAGCGACGCTGCTCTATCTTTACAGGATGACGGCTTCATCGAAAAACAGAAGCGATATAAAAATCCTGTTGAGTGCATTTTCAAATGTAGAAGCCTCAACGGACTATAAGGGCGATTTGGCCGGGTGTATTTCTGATCGAAACATGAAGGATTACAGTACGGCACTGATGTGGTGCCGGATATTTCTGATGGGCAAAAGCTTTACCTCTTTCTCCGGATCGGAAATCGCACTTGCCCTGCTGTTTCCGATGGAAACACTCTTTGAGAGCTATATTGCAGCGCTATTGCGTAAAAAACTTGCAGGAAGTGACTTTATAGTCTCTGTTCAGGACAAAACCTATCACCTGTTCGACGAGCCGGGAAAGAAATTTCTTATGAAACCGGATCTTGTGGTCAGGCGGAAGTCTGACGGAGCAGTCTTTGTATTGGACACAAAGTGGAAGGTACTTGATTCCGGCAAAGTGAACTGTGGTATCGCGCAGGCGGATATGTACCAGATGTTTGCCTACCAGAAAAAGTATGGTGCAAAACATGTTACGCTGCTCTATCCTGAAACGGAGAAGGTGCCGCCGGACAGTCATATTGAGTTTCGATCGGACGATGGGGTGACTGTCCGGGTTCAATTTATAGACTTGTTCGATGTGGCGAGCAGTATAGCGAAGGTTACAGAGCAGTTTGATGTTGCAATTTAAGAAAATGAAGGAGAGGATCAGGTGATGGAAGAGCTGATAAGGCAGATAGAGCGGTTTACGCCATGCAACGAGCAGGAGGAGCGGGACCGTGAGGTACTTTTGAGTATGCTTAAGGGGGACACAGACCTGTTTACCCGGGACAACCTGACCGCCCACATGACGGCCTCGGCCTGGGTGGTGAACGAGACCAGGGACCGGGTGCTGATGGCCTACCACAATATCTACGACTCCTGGTCCTGGCTGGGCGGACACGCGGACGGGGATCATGACCTGCTGGCCGTGGCCCTGCGGGAGGTGAAGGAGGAGAGCGGGACTGCCCATGTGCGTCCGCTGTCCGGGGAGATCTTTTCCCTGGAAATTCTCACGGTGGACGGACATGAGAAGCGCGGCGCGTACGTGCCCTCCCATCTGCATTTAAATGTCACCTACCTTTTGGAGGCGCAGGAGGAGGACTCCTTAAATATTAAGCCCGATGAGAACAGCGGGGTGAGCTGGTTCGGGCTGGACGAGGCGGTTGAGGCGTCGGCGGAGCCGTGGTTTAGGGAGCGGGTTTACGGGAAACTGAACGCGAAGCTGCGCCGGCTACTGGCGGACGGGAGCTTGTAGGCGATTTAATACCCCGGCCAACTGGGGACTGGACAAAATTTGATCTCTGTGCTACACTAGAACAGTTGTGAGTAGGACAAATGGCCGCTGCTGCAATACCGAAAGGCTGCAGGAGAGGAAAGTCCGGGCTTCACAGGGCAGGGTGCCAGATAACGTCTGGCGGAGGCGACTCCAGGGACAGTGCA
>USJW01000016.1 GCA_900555045.1 uncultured Clostridium sp.
CCTGAAATATTTTTAGGATAGAATAAAAATTAACAATAATTTTTAGATGATTGTGAAGAAATGGACGATATGGAATACAAAAATCCCCCGGATGGCCGGGGGATACAGAGGGTAGACAAAGTCCGGGAAATTGCGTGGCGGGGCGTCCTGTCCCTCGTACGCCCCGCGATATGGCCCTTTACTTTTCATGTTTTTACACATAGATAACTGTCACGCCGCTCAGCGTGATGCTTCCGGTCAGCCGCAGCCGCGGCGTGCCGGCGGTGCCGCCGTTGTTTTTCTCCTCCACGCCGCCAAGGTACGCGGTGGCCTCGTTGACCACGCACCACTCCTTGGGGACGTACAGCTCCGCCCCGCCAAGGTGCAGGTCCAGGCGGATCTCCGCCTCGTCGCCGCGGATCACCGCGTTGTCAAAGTAGACCTTTATGGCCCCAAGGTTGCAGCGCAGGTCCGCCCCCTTAAAGTTATCGGAGCGGATGTACTTGACGCTGCCCGCAAAGTTGGACTCCAGGTTCATCCACACGCCGTCCGCGCCTCCGTTCACCGTCTCCTGGGAGAAATCCCGGTTGTAGGCCCGGTAGCTGCTCTTCATCTCCGGCCTCCGCAGTATCGAGAAGCCGATGCTCCCCAGAAACGCCGCGCCCAGAACCGTCCAGGGCGTCAGCGCCGTGATCCCCAGGGGCTCGTCGTAGACGATGCACAGGAAGGCGGTGGAGAACAACACCCCGGTCATGTCCCGCTTGGAGATGCTCTTGACCAGGCAGGCGGCCAGAAACACCGTGAACAGTGCCGTCCAGAAGTTGAAGCCGCCGAGCAGCCCCAGCTTTGCCGCCACCATGGCGACGGCGCAGAGAATAAAAAAGACTCCCCAGAAAATACGCTCATTTTTCATGTTCATTTCCTCTTTTCTTCCAGCCGCTCGCGCAGCAGTTTATAGTATGATCTGGACACGTACACCTGCTTGTGGGTGCAGAGAAACTGCGCCGTGCAGGCGGACGGAAAGGTGCGGGTGACGGAGGACACGGCCGAGAGATTTAGGACCGTGGACTTGGAGACGCGCATGAAGGTGTTCGGCAGCAGCTCCTCCAGCTCGTACAGGCGCTTTTTCGCCGCGTACATGTCGTCCGCCGTGTGGGCGTACACCGCCTCCCCCTCCGTCTCAAAGAACAGGATATCCGGCAGGGGCAGGTAATACACCCCATCCTCCTTGTAGACCGCCATCTCCCGCGAGGACTCCAAGGCCTCACGGACCGCCCGCTCCAGCCGGTCCGCCTCCCCGTCCCGCGCTCTCACGCGGATCACGATCTCACTGTTCTCTATTGTCCCATCAATCTCAACCCGCACATTCATCGCTCTCATCTCCATGCATGTATCAAACCATATTTCACAGGAAATGTAAACCGAAAAACGGTAAGTGGTCAAAACTGGCAGGTAAGATGCACGTTCTGGCCCCGCTCCAAGGCGCGCAAAAAAACTGCCATGCAATCTGCACGGCAGCTCTTTTCGCTTTTGTTTCAATTTTTTCGTTTACGCCGCTACCACCGTCACGCGGCCCCGTCTGGCAAGGGCGATGGCGATATGGCAGCCCTCCATCGTCGCACAGATCTTGTCCGCCATGGTGATAATCCAGGCCTCACGGTTTCTTGGAAGAGGCCCCAGAGGAAACATATGAGTCAAAATCGCTTCCCGCTCCCGCTCGCTGATCTCAAAAATTTTCGAGCTGTTCTTCGCCGCGGCCTTGGGGTGATAGAACGCCTGGGATTCTCCCGTGGGCGTCTTCGCCTTAAAATCGTAGGGGCAGAAGTCGTGCAACAGGCCAGCCCTGGCGGCCGACCTGGCATCGCAGCCCAATTTCCTCGCGATCAGCCAGGATAAGTAGGACACGTTGACACTGTGCATAAGCCGGGTGGTCCAGTGGTGATGGACGTACTGGCTCAGCCGCAAAAACTCATCGTTTGTGAGGATGTTCCAAACATCCTCCAGATACTCTGAGGCGATGTCCTCCGACAATTCAATATCCATCGGCTATCACTCGCTTTCACTAATTGATAACTATATTATGCGGGATGGGCGGTTAAATTACAAGGAAATTTTCTCTAAATTTTTCGGGCGACCGCTTCCAATTTTTTACAGAAGGTGTCTGCGCAGCTCGGCTCCGTCCATGGGGCTTAGGTATGCGGGGGCCACGTCGAACACGGTCTTGCAGCCCACCTGGCCCTCCCGGTACATGCGGAAGGCGGCCCGGGCGTAGGCCACGATCACGGAGGAGGTGAACTCAGGGTTGGAGTCCAGCTTCAGGCTGTACTCAATCACATGGCGGTTCTCGCTGTTCCAGCCGGTCCTTCCGCTGCGGATCACAAAGCCGCCGTGGGGGATGCCGCTGTGGTCGCGCTTTAACTCCTCCTCGCTTATAAAGTGCACCGTGGTGTCGTAGTCCGCGAAATAGTTGGGCATGGTCACGATTTCATGCTCAATGTAGGCTAAGTCGGCGCCCTCCTCGGCCACCACAAAGCACTCTCTGGTGTGCTTCTGGCGAGTGGAAAGCTCCGGATTCTCCCCGCTTCTGACTGCCTCCAGGGCGCTCTCCACCGGGATCGTGTACTGTCTGGCATCCTTTACGCCGGGGATTCTGCGGATGGCGTCGGAGTGTCCCTGGCTGACGCCCTTGCCCCAGAAGGTGTAGTCCCTGCCCTCCGGCAGCACCGCGCCCGCGTACAGGCGGTTTAAGGAGAACATGCCCGGGTCCCAGCCGGCGGAGATGATTCCCACCTTCTTTCCCTCCTTCGCCGCGGCGTCCACCGCGTCAAAGTGCTCGGGGATATTTGCGTGGGTGTCAAAGCTGTCCACCACGTTGAACATTTTTACAAACTCCGGCGTCTGGGCCGGCAGGTCGGTGGCGCTTCCGCCACAGAGGATCATCACGTCGATCTGATCCTGCATCCCGGCGGCATCCTCCGTCCGGAGCACGGGCACGCCGGGGGTTAGGATTTTAACCCCGGCCGGGTCACGGCGCGTGAACACCGCTGCCAGCTCCATATCCGGGTTGTGCTTGATGGCGCACTCCACGCCCCTTCCAAGATTTCCATAGCCTAAAATTCCGATTCTGATTGTCACGTCTCATCTTCCCTTTCTTGTGCAAAGCTGTTGGCAAAAAATTCAAAAACAGTATAACACTGCAATGTGGTAAATTACAATAAAAAGATCGAATTTTTTCAGACAGCCGGCGGATACCCCTGCTCTGTGTCCACCCGGTACTCCCGAAACAGCTCCGACACCGCGGCCTCGTACTCCCCGAAATGCTGGGCTTTCCGGATCTTTTTCCCGGCGCGGGCGGCGTCCGGGAACAGGTTCATCATGTAGAACCACATCTCCTTCATCTTGAACAACACGTTCTTCTCGCCGGATATCACCTGGCGGTAGCCGTCGTAGAGGTCGCGGTGGAAGGCAGAGAGGCGGGCGTTGTCCAGGACGGGAGGGGCGGCCGGGCGGGACGCCGCGACCCGAACCGGCGGGGCGGCCGGCCCCTGTTCCAACGCCCGAACCGACGCTCCAGCGGCATCTGGCCCGATCGCCCGCCCCGACGCTCCAGCGGCCTCCGCCCCGATCGCCGGGCGCGCCGCACCGGGCTCCTCCAGCACTTCCCCCAGCCGTCCGCTCTCATACGCCAGCATCTCCCCCAGCGCCGGGTTGGCCACAAGCCCTCTTCCCAGCATCACCGCACGGAGATGTGAAAACCTGCCGGAGAGCTCATGGAAGCGCTGGACCGTAAAGATATCCCCGTTGTAGCACACCGGGCAGCGGCTCCGCTCCAACGCCAGGGCGAAGGCGTCCAGGTTCGGCGTGTTCTTGTAGTAATCCAGCCGCACCCGCGGGTGCACGGTCAGCTCCTTTATCGGATAGCGGTTGAAGATATCCAATAGATCCTCAAACTCGTCCGGGGACACGGAGCCCACGCGGGTTTTCACGGAAATATCCATGTCCACCGCCTGAAACACCGCATCCAGGAACCGGTCCAGCGCGTCCGGGAGCGCGAGAAAGCCCGATCCCTTGTGCTTTGCAGTCACAGTGCCGGAGGGACAGCCCAGGTTTAGATTCACCTCGCCGTACCCCCTGGCCTTCATCTCCCCAGCCGCCCAGATAAAGTCCTCCGCCCGGTTGGTCAGGATCTGGGGCACCAGGTGGATCCCCCGGTTGTGCTCCGGCAGCACGTCGTTCTCCTCCTTGGACGTGAAACGGTGGTTCTGGTTGGGCGAGAGAAAGGGCGAAAAATACTTGTCCACCCCGCCGAAGTGGGCGCGGTGGGCGTTGCGGTACACGTAGCCGGTGACCCCCTCCATGGGGGCGAAATAGAGCTCCATCGCCAGTCCCCCCTACGCCACAATCACGGACACGCCGTCCGGGATCACGGTGATTCCCGCGCCCGGCCTGCCGAGCATCTCGTCCGCCGCGCGGATGGCCTCCTCCACCGAGTGGGCCGGGATCATGTGCAGATCCCGCACCATCTGATCCGGCGCGTCGGAGATGAAAATCACACGGGCCCGCAGGAGCACCCGCGCGAAGATCTGGGACTGCCACTGGTCCGGCTCCGTCCGCTCCGGCGGCGTGGCCATAAACCGGCGCATCAACGTCTCCTCGTCCGGCTCCCCGCGGAAGGTGTCGTAGAACACCTGGCCGCCGTGCCCGTCCCCGGACTTCGCCAGCATGATGATCACGCCGCCGGACTCCACCGTGGCCTCCGCCGCGGTCATGCCCTTCACGGCCTGGTAAATGTTCTGGTCAAGCGGGTATCCGCCGTTGGTGGAGATCACGATGGGCGCCATCTCCGGCTTCACCCGGCAGCGGGCGTTTAAGAACTCCCTCCCCTGGACGTGTGCCAGCTCGCAGTCCCCCGCGGCGGCGTACACCACCTCCTTGCGGGAGTTGATTACCACGTTCACGATAAAGGCCAGGCGCGCCGCCCGGGCCGCGTACAGCATGTCCACGTGGATGGGGTTCCCCTCCAGGATCCCGGTTCTGGCATTTGGGCTGTCGATAAAGGCCGAGCAGTGATTGTAGAGCACGGTCTCCCGCCCTGCGACCCCCGGCAGCACGCTCTTTCGGCCGCCGGAGAAGCCCGCGAAAAAGTGGGGCTCGATAAAGCCCTCGGCGCACAGTAAATCCGCCTCGGCGGCCAGCCGGTTGATCACAAGCTCCCCGCCGGAGGGCAGCGTTCCCAGGGACACCATGTCCTCTGTCCGGCCGCAGTCGTGAATGGCGATTTTCTCTCTCTCCACAATCTCCGCTCCAAACTTTCGGATCAGCTCCTCCTTACTGGAGCCCCGGTGGCAGCCCGTGGCGATTAAGATTGTGATGTCCGCGTCCGGGTTGCCCTCCCGGATTTCCTCCAGCATGAGCGGCATGATCACCCGGCTTGGCACTGGGCGGGTGTGGTCGCTGGCCAGGATCACAATCTTCTGTTTCCCCCTCGCCATGTCCCGCAGGCGCGGCGCGCCAAAAGGCGCCAAAAGAGCCCGGCGGACCAGTTCTTCACCGGTCCCCTCGGGCTTATAGCCGTGGAGCTCAGACGCAAGTACACCGCGCACCCGCTCCTCGTCGATTTCTGCTGTCATAAAGCTGTCCCCGTAGGGCAGTTGAAACGTTCTCATCGCATTTCCCCCTCGTATCCGATTCCTGACGGTCTTTTCTCCCGCAATTATACACGAAATCCGGCGGTAAGGGAAGTGCAGAACAATGTTTCGTTATTTGATTAACCCGGCCATGGTCGGCAGCGCCATGCTGACGGCCGGTATATAGGTCACGAGCACCAGGCCCACCAGGATGGACACGTAGTACATCAGCATGTAGGGCATCACCTTGGCCAGCGTGGTTCTTCCCACCTTGATGGCCACGAACAGCGTGTTGCCCACCGGCGGCGTGATGTTGCCGATGCACAGGTTGTACACCAGGATTAAGCCAAAGTGCACCGGGTGCATGCCGAAGGTCTTAACGATCGGCAGGAACAGGGGCGTGAAGATCAGGATGGCCGGCGTCACGTCCATGAAGGTGCCTGCGATCAGCAGAATCACGTTCATGATTAACAGGATGATCACCGGGTTGCTGGTCAGTCCCAGAAGCGCCGCGGAGATGGCCTGGGGAATCTGCGTGAACGCCATCACCCAGCCCAAAACGTTGGACACGCCGATCAGGAACACGATCATGCCGCTCATCTTGGCACTGTCAACCAAAATCTTCCAAAAACTCTTTAAGGTAATGTTCCGGTAGCACACGCCCAGGATCAGCGCGTAGACCACGGCGATGGCGGAGCCCTCCGTGGCGGTGAACACGCCCGCGATGATGCCGCCGATGACCACCACGATCAGGGACAGGGCGGGGATGGCCTTTAAGGTCGCAATTCCGAGCACCTTCCAGTCAAACTTTCCGGGAGTCCCCCGGTAGCCCTTTTTCCGGGCGATGATGACCGCGACCACCACGCTGCAGACGGCCCAGAGGATTCCGGGAATGTAGCCTGCCAAAAACAGCGCGGCCACCGACGTTCCGCCGGATACCAGCGAGTAGGTGATTAAGGCGTTTGACGGCGGGATTAAAAGTCCCGAGGGAGCGGAAGCTCCGTTGGTCGCCGCACAGATAGCGCGCTCATAGCCCTGCTCGTCCTCGCCCTCCTGAACCATGCTGCCAACCGCAGCAGCGGCCGCGGAGGCGGAACCGGAGATCGCGCCGAACAGCGCGTTGGCGCCCACGTTGGTCACCAGAAGCGCGCCCGGAAGCTTTCCGAGGATGGCCAGCACGAAGTCCACCAGCCGCTTGGCGATGCCGCCCTGGTTCATCAGATTGCCCGCCAGCACGAAGAAGGGGATGGCCGTCAGGCTGAACTTGCTCATGCCCACGAAGGTTCTCTGGGCCGCAGTCAGGACGGACACGTCCAGGGAGATTAACTGAAGGATCGCGGCCAGGGCCGAGATGCCGATTGAGTAAGAGATCGGTACCCCGGCGATCAGCAAGACCGCCAGCACCAGAATGATGATTGCCAAAGATTCCATTGCCATAATTTATGCTTCCTCCTTTTCCAGCTTCTCCACCAGGGCGTCTTCCTCGCTGACCGGCAGCGGGGGGATAGTCCCCGTCCAAATGTCACGGATGTTCATGGCTGTGTAGATCATGTTCAGCGCGCCGCAAAGCGGGAGCACAATGTAGAACACGCCGATGGCAACCCCCAGGGAGGAGGTCATCTGCCCCATGGCCAGGCTTGTGATCTGGACGCCGCCGTACACCAGGATGACCGCGGAGAACAGAAAGCCCACCAGCTCCGCTAAGATGGCGAAGGCCTTTTTGGCCGGCATCGGCAAGCGCTCCACCACCACCGGGATGTTCATGTGTCCGCGCTCGCTGGTGATTAAGCTGGCGCCCAACAGCGACATCCACGCGAACAGGTAGGAGACTAACTCCTCCGACCAGGAGGACGGATCCTGCAGTATGTACCTGGTGAACACCTGCCAGCAGGTCAGGATCACCATGGCCAAAAAGCTCACTCCGGCCAGGCCGTTTAAGATATGGGTCAATATTTTTCTGAACTGATTCATCTCATTTCCCCCTTTTTAATTGGACTCGGCAGGATACGCTGTGTTGTACTTCTGAATCGCGTCGTAGATGGGTTTTAAAGCCGGATTTCCGTTTAACACGGTTTCGTGGAGCGGCTTGCACGCCTCCACAAAGGGCTTCTGGTCCGGGTAGATGAAATTCACGTGCTGCTCGTTCTCAGCCCGGTCCTTTGCGCTCTCCACAGCCTTCACCCACTCGTCGCGCTCCACCTGGTTCACCAGCTTAAAGCCCTCCTCGAACACCGCACGGTCCTCGTCGGATAAGCCCTCCATGAACGCGTTGTTCCCGATCAGGATGTCCGGGACCATCTGGTGCATGTCGTAGGAGTAGTATTTGCAGACATCCCCGTGGCCGTTGTCCGTCAGAGCCATCTCGTTGTTCTCCGCCCCGTCGATGATGTTGGACTGGAGCGCCGTGTACACGTCGCCGAAGCCCATGGGCGTGGCGGAACCGCCTAACAGCCGCATCATCTCAATGTTGGTGGGGGACTGCTGCACCCGGATCTTTAACCCCTTTAAATCCGCGGGCGACTCGATGGGCTTGTTCACTGTATAGAAGTTTCTCGTCCCTGCGTCCAGCCAGGTAACCGCGGTGAATCCGGCCTTGCGGGTGGAATCAAAAATCGGCCCCGTCACGCTCTCATCGTCCATGGCGTGGTGATACGCCTCCGGGCTGGCGAACAGATAAGGCAGATTGAAAAGTTCATAGTTCTTGCTGAATGTCTCCAGAATGGCGTTGCTGGCCACACAAAAATCGATGGCACCTGTCTGGGTCAGCTGCACCATGTCGGTCTGCGAGCCCAGAAGCTCACTTGGGTAAACCTCCACCACATACTTGTCCCCCAGCTTCTCATTGATAAAATCCTGAAAAGCGGTGAGCGCGATGTGGGTGGGATGGTTGGTGGACTGGTTGTGTCCGATCCGGATGGTCCGTTTCTCCTTCGCCGCTCCGCACCCGCTCACACTCAGACATGTGATCGACGCCATGCAGACCAGGGCCAACAGCTTTTTTAGCGTTCTCCTCATAGATAAAATCCCTCCTGCTTTTTAACACTGACAATTCCCGCCGCACCGGCAGGACATTTGCAATGCGGATAATATCACAGGAAAAATACTTTGAAAATACTTTGTGAGAAAGCTTAGCAGCATTCTAACTTTTTTAGGAAAGAATTAACTTTCGCACAAAAAAGAGGACAAAATTTTCCACCTTTCATCAGCTTGCACAAAAAAGTGTGCGGTTTCGCCGCAATGACCTGCGACCAAACCGCACACTTTTTTGTTCGTCTCTCGTTTACTCCTGTCCCGTGACCTCGATGGTCTCCCCGTCGCTGACCGCAGTCACTGTCCGGCCAGGGACCGTGCAGTACACCTTCGTCCCCGCCTTCTTGAGCGCCTTCCCGGTCTTGTCCTCCGGCGCGGCCGCGGTCACCACCGCGATCTTCGGCTGCAGCCGGGCGATGAATTTTACGCCCTTCGCGTTGTCCCTGCCGTGGTGGGCCACCTTGTAGAGGTCGATCTTTCTGAGCCCGTAGCGGCTAAACTCCTCGATGCGCTTTTTCTTCGCATCCCCGGCGAAAAACATGCGCACGCCGCCGTGCTGCACCAGCACCGCCAGGGAGTAATCGTTGTCGTTCTTGTAGGAGCGCCTGGCCGGGGGGTACACGCGAAGGTTCAGGTCCCCGAAGCCGGCCCGCTTCTGCCGCTCCAGGACCTTCACCGGGATCCCCTGCTCCTCAAACTGGCCTAAAAGCTCCTGATACCGTGCGTCCTTCTTCCCATAGTCCGGCACCAGCACCTGCTGTACCTTCACCGCCTTTACCACGGCGGCCGCGCCCCCGATGTGGTCCTTGTCCGGGTGGGTCAGGATCATGCAGTCGATGGCGGTGACGCCGTTCTCCTCAAGCGCCGCCAGGATCCGCCCCGAATCCTGCTCCTCGCCCGTGTCGATCATCACGCAGCTTCCACGGCTCAGGAGCAGCGCGCAGTCCGCGTCGTCCGCGGTCCCGACAAACACCGCCTTCGCGGGCTCCACCGGCCCCCGCCTCCCGGCCCGAAGCAGCCAAATCACGGCGATCATTACAATGACCGCCAAAATCACCGCGGCCCCGATGGTCCCGGCCGTGTGAAGTCTCATATATCTGAGCAGTCTCATCCGTCCAAATTCTCCTCCCTGCCGCAATATCCTCTAAGATTGACCGGCAATCAAACTAAATTCCACCCCGCGGGGTCCGCGCCCTTTCGCGCGAGGAGGGCGTCCGCGCCGTCCTCCATCGCCTGCTGGTACTCCTCGCCGGTGAGCAGCAGAAGCCACAGCAGATTGACCGGCTCGCCCATGAACTCTGGGTAAACAGGCCCCGTCTGCGCCTCGCAGTGGGCCGGGTTCACCAGCATCACCGCCTCGTAGCCCGGGGCCGCGTCGCAGGGCACGGTGTGGCCGTGGCCCAGCCAGTCAATCTCCTTCCAGGGGAGCGAAACCTGGGCTGCCATGTAGCGAAACATCGCCATAGCGCTGTCCGGCTCCGTCCCCGGCGGGAAGGCCACCCCCAGCTCAAAGCGGCGGTACCTAAAGGTCTCCTCCTGGCAGTACTGCTCCACCTGCGGCTGGGCCAGGGCAGCGTTTCCCAGGGTGAAGGCGTACAGATTTTTATCCCTCTCCCCCGTGACCAGTGCCCTGGGCGGGAACTCCCCGCCATCGATGGAAAAGTACTGGCGGTAGGGCCCGAAGAACGCCTCGATGGCCTCCAGTTGCTGCACCTGAAGCTCCTCAAAATAGTTCCCCTCCATGGCCTCCCAGTAAGCCCGGCTGCGCTCCGTGCGCTCCTCCAGGACCGGCAGCGCCGGGGTCAGCTCCCAGGCCAGGGAATTCTGCCCCCTGGCGTACCGGGAGTACCCCGGAAACTGCGCTCCGGCCCAGCCCGGGATCACCGCGATGATCTGTCCGCCCTCAAGCAGGGCCGCCGCGTCCCCCTCCTCGAACCAGACGATGGACAACTGCCCGGCGTCCAACGTCATCCCCTCCGGGTCATGACTCACATGCGTAAGTGGCATCCGCGGCGCCTCGCCGCTCTGCATGGCCGCCAGGTCCATCTCCTCCATCCCGGGCGCCGTGTTGCACACCCAGCAGCTTCTCACCTCCTGCGCCTCCGTGCCCGGATTCACCCAGAGGTAAAAGTAGACCGCCGCCCCGTTCTCCTCCACAAACGCCTGGATGTTGCAGAGAGGGGACCACCCCTCCAGCAAAATATTCGTCTCCGCCATCCCTAACTCCCAGCTCCCTTCTCCTATAAATTTTCCAAAAACAGCCGGTTTAGCTCCTCCCAGCCCCGCGCGTCCGGTTCCCCCGCCCCGGCCGCCAGGGCTTTAAAACAGGCCAGCTGCTCCTCGATATACCGGTTCAAACCGTCCAGCCGCGGCGCCAGCTCCGCCTCGGCCATCTGGCGCTTCACCTCCAGAAGCCGCCTGATCTGCTCCTTTATCTCCCCCTCCGGCATGGCCGAAAACAGTTCAGAGAACAGCACCGGCGGCGGTGTCCCGTGGGTCTCAATCCAGCTGCATGCCAGCAGCGGACGGATCACGTAGAAATATTTCTTGTATTTCACCAGCTCCCCCGTGAGGTGCTCCCGGTAATTCTTGTTGGCCGTCCCGTAGTAGTGGTACATGGCCGTCTTGGGCGAAAAATACCTGGAGGCGGTCCGGTAGATTTCCCGCCACTGCTCCGTGGTGTGGTAGACCACCGGCGAGCCCGCCCACTCGAAGAGCGTGGCGTTGGACCGGTGAAACAGCCGCAGCGCCTTGTCCAGATCCCAGCCGTTAATGTCCAGCGTCTCATTTAGCTCCCAGTCAATGAAATCATCCCGTTTGTCCAGGCGCAGATAGTCCTCCCGCCGTCTCACGTAGATAAACCGCACATCGTAGTCGCTGTCCGGGGAGGCAAAGCCCCAGGCCCGGCTCCCAGACTCCACCGCGTGGAGAATCCGCACGTTTTCCCGCTCCTCGATCTCCCGGAGCTTTCTCTCAATCAGAGCCCTCGGCTCCACTTCCATTCCCTCATATCTCATCCCGCACCACCCTCTCGTTGACGCGCATCACAAACTCCTCCACCTGCTCAAAATCCGGCTTCTCCGGAAGGCAGGTGTGCTTTGCCGCGTAGTCCATCCGCTTCTCATAGTCGGAGATCATCTCATAGAACTCATCCCGAAAACCGCCGTCCTCCCGCTGGTAGGCTCCGCCCCGTATGTCCATGAGGAGATCGTGCTCCTCCTCCCGGAACGTGAGGATCTCCCCCTTCTCCAGGATGTCGATGGCCATCAGGAACAGGCGGATTAAGTGCATGGCGTGCTTGTTTAAGTGCGCGTCGTCCTTCTTGCGGTTCCGCTTCCCCAGGGTGTCAAAATCCCGGGCGAGGCGGTTCAAATCCTTCCACAGGTTCTGGTAGTCGCGCAGCGGGTAGTGGGTCAGCGCCACATCCATGTAGATCTCTGCCTCCAGCTGCGGGTTCTCGGCCCGGTCCACATACAGCCGGATTGCGCCCTGATCGAAGTTTGCGTAACGCTTTTGCAGCCCCTCCAGGGACCGCACAAGGGAGCGGCAGACATTGGCCTCCCGCTCGGCCTGGGAGATTGTCTCCCGGTTCAGGGCGTTCTGGAGCCTGCGCAGCTGGGCCGCCGCGTAGCCGCCGAAGGAGTCGATGGCCCTCCGGGACAAGAACATGCCCCGACGTTTGATGAGCTCCTCCCCCACCGGGCTCAGCTGCAGATAGTGCTCCGGCCGCAGCCCCAGAAGCTCGATGCAGTTGGGGTTGCAAGCCAGGAATAGCGGGATGATCTTGTTGAACCCGTAGATGCAGCTGTCCGTGTTCCCGTCCGTGTACTGCTCAAACTCCGTCATGCCGATTAAGTCCGACTTGCGGTTCAGCGCAATCCCCCGCAGGTCGATGTCGCTCCCGTCCCGGTTGGTCCCGTAGGCGTAGCTCCCCGCGACGCCAAGAAGCGCGATGCGCCCCGCCAGGTGCTCGTTGGTTTGCAAAAAGCGGTACTCCTCTGTATCCAAAAATTCGGCAGTGATCACCGGAAATCCCCCCCTTTTTCTTTTAACGATTTCTGTGCCGGCGCGGGCCGCGCATTTCCGGTGCTAACCCCGCCCGAACGCGCCCACGCGTTCTGCGCCGGGCGCGGGACGTCTAAACGCATCCCCCAAAGAGCTCCTCCAGCACCGTAAGCACGCCCTCGTGGTCGTTGTCCGGCGCCAGGTATGGGGCGCCCTGGATCACCTCCTGGGGCGCGTTGGCCATGGCGTAGCCGCGGCCCACCGCCTGGAGCATGCCCAGATCGTTGTCCCCGTCCCCGAAGGCGACGGCCTGCTCTGTGGGAATCCCGAAGTGGCCGCACAGGAAACGGACGGCCTCGGCTTTCTGCACCGCCCCGTCCATGACCTCCAGATACTCCGGCTTCGAGGCCCCCAGGGAGAGATCCGGGCACAGCTGCCCGATCCGCTCCTTGGCCCGAAGAATCTCCTCCGGGCGGCCCATGAGCAGGAATTTGTGCACGCCCTGGCCCGCAAACAGCTCCTCCACTGGCCCCACCGCGGCCTTCAAAGAGGTGATCTCCTCCTCCGCCTTCACCCGCGGGTCTGAGTCGTCGTCCACCACCCACCGGCTGCCGCCGTAGGTGTTGCAGCAGAGCTCCGGGAATTCCCGGTCAAACAGGGCCTTTAGCTCCAAGGCCCGCTCATGGCTCATGGTCCGCGAGCTCAAGACACCGCCGTCCGCATCCAGAATCAGCCCGCCGCTGTAGGCCGCCATGGGCGCATGGTTCCCCAGCATGTCCCGGATGCCCGTCATCCCGTCCGGCATGCGGGCGGAGACCAGAACGAAGAGAATCCCCCTCCGCTCAAGCGCAAGGATCCCCCGCCTGGTCCGCTCTGAAATCTGGTTTTTGCTGTCCAACAGGGTGCCGTCTATATCGCTGAATATCAGTCCCTTAACTTCTCTCATCTCTCCACCGCTCCTTCTAGTATTCCACGTCCGAAAGCCTCAGCTGCCGAAACGCCGCGTACTCCTCCGCCAGGTCAAAAAGCGCCTTCCGGTCGATTCCGCTCTCCCACAGCGTCATTTTCATCTCCAGCGCGCTCCCCTTCTTCCTGCCGTTCCAGATGCCCACGGCCTTCCCCCGCTGCACAATCACGCCGGGGTTGCCCACATACCGCCAGATCTGCCTCTGAAGGGTCTTATCCGGCTGAAGAACCGCCCGGTCCCTCTGGTCCAAATAGGGGTCATGGCCGCCCAGGAGAAGCAGCTCCCGCTCCAGCGGCCCGTCCGCAAAAAATTGTTCCCGGTCGGCGGACAGGATGTACCGCTTCTTCCCCTCCACCGTCACCGGCTCCAGCTCCTCCTCTATGAGCCCGAGCATGCGCCGGGCCTGTTTTCCGGAGCAGCCCAGCCAGTCCGCGAACATGTCCGCCGTGGCCGGACCATAGCAGTGCAGGTATCTGCGCGCCAGCTCGGCCGCCGCGCCCGGGTTCGGTTTAAAGGGATGGCCCACCCAGTTCCGGTAAGAGGTGAAGGTGGGGCTGGTCCCGTCCCGCCCGCCAAACACCACCAGGCCGCAGAAGGCGCAGGGCCTGAGTAAAAAGGACGCCACCGCCCCGCCCACGGTCTGTTTGTCCGGGCTCCCGTACATGGACGGCTGGTCCCACAGCTCCCGCTTGGCGGCGGGCAGAAGGGGCCGCATCCATCCCGCGATGGTCCGGTCCAAGTCGGTTTTGCTGGCAATGACCGCGCCGTCAAGCTGCGGCAGGACCTCAAGCTGCACCTTGAGCAGCTCGTCAAAGCGCAGCTGCAAAAAGTCTAAGGCCAGCCCAATGCCAGCGGTGTAGATCCACGGCTCGTCCCCCTCCGGGATCAGCGCGGACAAGTACACGCTGCTCTCTGCCTCGGGGAACACCATCGGAAGCCCCCTTATACTCCAGGTCTGAAGGAGCGTTTTCTCCCGGCACAAGAGCGCCTCAAGCTCCGCCTGGCTGATGTCCGGGACACGGTTTTTCGCGGCCGTCTCCCAGGCGCCGGGCGGACTGTTCTGCAGCCCGCAGGCCCCAAAAAGCCGCAAAAGGTCCTCCTTTTTTCCAGTCCCGTCCAGGTGATGGGACCGCAGCCTGAATCTCCGGATCTGTCCCGCCTCAAGCTCCGCCATGTGATCGCTCCTCCCGCTTCCATCCTGTTCCCTGCCGCATGCCCCGGCCTGTCCCACCGGCAGCCGGCAGGGGAATCTTTATTATCTTATCACCGACATTTCCCGAGCGCAACGATTTCCCGCAAAAAAAGTGCCTGCGGGCCGCAGCCGGATTTCCCGCGCTGCCGCTCTCAGGCACTCTCTCTGTTTCCAGTCAAAATTCACATCAGTCCGTGCTCTTTAACACTCTTCCCACACAGACCGGCAGAAGCTCGCCGTTATCCACAGCCACCGTGCCGTTGATCACCACGTAGTCCACGCCGTCCGCCTCCGCGTCGTGGTGGTCGTAGTCGGAGTTGTCGTGCAGCTTCGCGAAATTGAGCACCAGGATGTCCGCCTTCATCCCCTCGACCAGCCGCCCTCTGTCCTTAAAGCCGATCTTCTTTGCCGGAAGCCCGGTCATCTTGTAGATTGCCTGGGGCAGGGAGAGGAGGTACTCCTGCTTTACATATTTTTCCAGAACCCGGATGAACGCCGCGATGTACCTGGGGTGGTACTTGCCTAAGGACGGGAAGCCGTCCGTGCAGATCATGGAGTAGGGGCTCTGAATCACCCGGGAGACATCCTCGCTGCTCATGAAGAACACGATCATCATCACGTTGTTTGCGCTGTCCTTTATGATGTCCAGGGCGGCCTCAAAGGGATCCTTCCCGCTCTCCTGCGCAATCTTTGCCACGGTCTTGCCCACGTACTTCTCCACCGTGCACTCGTTGATGAGGATCTTGTCCCAGCCGGACAGCTGATAAAAGCTCTCGTAGTCGGGGTTCTCGTTCTTGATGTCCGCGATCATCCGCGCCCGGAGCGCCGGGTCGGAGAGCCGCTCTAAAAGCCGGTCCACGCCGCCCTCCATCGCCCACGGAGGCAGGATCGCGCTGAACTGGGTGCTGGCCGCGTCGTAGGGGTAAACGTCGCAGTTCACATGAACCCCGCGCTCGTTGGCCTGCCGGATTAGCTCTAAGGTCTCCTTCGTCGTCCCGTGATACTTTCTGCCCGCGGCCTTGTGGTGGGAGATCTCCGCGTTCACGCCCGTAAGCTCGGCCACCCGGATCGTCTCCTTCACCGAGTCCACCAGGCCCTCGCTCTCGCTGCGCATGTGGGTGGCGTACATTCCGCCGTGCTCCTGCACCACCTTCGCCAGCTCCAGGATCTCCTCGTCGTCCGCAAAGATTCCCGGCGGGTAGATGAGCCCGGAGGAGAGGCCGAACGCGCCCGCCTCAAGGCAGTCCGAGAGCAGCGCCTTCATCTGCTCCATCTCCTCCGGCGTCAGCTTCCGGTCGTCGAAGCCGGTCACCGCCACCCGCAGGGAGCCGTGCCCCACAAGGGCCGCTGTGTTTAGCATGGGCCCGTACTTCTCCACCTCCGCCAGGTATTCCCCATATGTTTTCCAGTTATAGGGAAGCGGGATGCTGGAGTAATACGGATCACAGTACTTCTTTAACAGATCCAGATACTTCGGGTTCACCGGGGCCGCGGAGATTCCGCAGTTTCCGATCACCTCCGTGGTAAAGCCCTGGCGCAGCCGCTTGGGATTCTTCGTCGGGTAGAACACGATGGCGTCGGAGTGGCAGTGGATATCGATGAAGCCGGGCGTCACCACCTTGCCCTCGGCGTCGATCTCCCGGGCCGCCTCCCCCAGGTCTTTTCCGATCCTTGCGATCGTGTCTCCCTCCACCGCGATATCCGCGATGTAGGGCGCCCCATTCTGTCCGTCCACGATCAGGCCATTTCGAATCAACAGATCATACATACGCTACACTCCTCCTCACATGGCCAGCCCCGGCAGAAAGCCCTGGCAGGCGTTCAAGAGCATCACTAGCGCCAACAGGATCACGCTGGCGTAGACGTTGCCCATGGTATAAGTCAACACGGTATCCTTGATGGTCAGGTTGTCCATCTTCTGCACAATCCAGAACGCGGCGTCGGTGGGTGTGGCCACTGCCAGGCTGGCCGCGCAGATCGCCAGGCCCAGGATGATGGGATTTACGCCCATCTGCACGCAGATCGGGGCCACGATGGAGGATGTGGTCACCATTGCCACCGCCGCGGAGCCCAAAGCCGTCCGAAGCAGCAGGCAGAGGATAAACGCCAGGATGATCAGCGAGACATTCCAGTCCTTTAACAGGCTCACAAAGTAGTCGCCGATTCCGCTGGCCTGCACGATGGCCCCGAAGGAGCCGCCCGCGCCCAGCAGCATGAAAATCTCGCCGAACTCGTTGAAGGACTTGGTGATCATGGGCGCATAGTTTCCTTCAATGTACTTTCTCAGCATCCATGCGGCCGCCATCACGCTGATCAACAGGGAGATCACGCCGTTTCCGGTGGTCAGGAAGCGACAGATGGTTCCCACCGCCGCGCTCTCAACGAACATGGGGACAATGGTTCCCATCACGATCAGGATTAATGGCAGCGCGATGAGAAAGATCGCCAGACCGGCAGGCGCATTGTTCTTCGCGCCCTTCTCTATGTGCTCAAGCTCCGCCGCGTCCATGGGCGGTTCCACGTAGGGAATCTTCTTTCCCAGGTACTCCCCGTAGAGCCAGCCGGCGATCAGGGATGCCGGGATGCTGAGTAAGATCGAGTAAAGGATAAACCAGCCGATGTTGACGCCCAGGGTGCTTGCCACGGTAAGCGGCCCCGGCGTGGGAATCACCATACAGTGCGTCACCAGAAGTCCCACGGACAGCGCCGTGATGTAGACCTGGATGGGCTTTTTCGTCTTGCGGGATAAAACCCTTAAAATCGGGTTTAGCACGATGTAGGCCGCCCCGAAAAATACGGGGATGGAGATGATGTACCCGGTGATGTTCATCGCCAGGCTGGCCTTCTTCTCCCCCACCTTGTCGAGCATGTAGTTTGCCAGAGAATCCGTAGCCCCGGCCGCGGCCAGAAACGCCCCCAACAGGCCGCCCAGAGCGATCACAATTCCCAGGCTCGACATCACGCTTCCAAAGCCCGAGGTGATGCTTTGTACCAGAGCCCCCAACTCCATTCTCACCAGCAGGCCGATCAGGATCGATGCGCTTAGCATCGAGAAAAACGGATTCATCTTGAACCGGACAATTGTGACAAACAGGTAAAGCATGGACATTAAAAAGATAATAATTAACCAGCCACCACTCATATTCATTCCTTCCTCCTTTGAATGTGCCGAACGCAGCTCCTGCAGGTATGCCGTCCCGATGATTCTATTATAACAAAGGGGTATATCGGACAGGTAATAGCAAAGAATGATATGGGCTATGTCTACAAAGTATATCCTATGGTCCTGCCCCGGCGTGCTATACTATACCGAAGGGACATTGTTTCTATTTCGTTACATCTCATGGGGAGGGATTCGATATGAACATGCAGCTCATGCAGTATGCCCTGGAAATCGAGCGCTGCGGTTCCATCAACAAGGCAGCCAAAAATCTCTACATCTCACAGCCCGCGCTGAGCCGGGCGATCCGCGACCTGGAAAAGGAGATCGGCATCGTCATCTTCTCAAGGACTCCCGCCGGGGTGAGAACCACCCACCAGGGCCGGGAATTTTTAACCCGCGCCCGGAAGCTAAACGAGCAGTACATCTCGCTCCAGGAGCGCTACTACGACAAGCGAAAAACAAATATCTTAAACCTCACCGTGGCCTCCGTGCGCTACACGGCCACCGGCCGGGCGTTCATCAACCTCTACAACCGCCACCGGGACTACGAGTACCAGAATATCTGCCTCTCCGAGGAGAACACGGAGGAGGTGGTCCAGCACGTCTACGACGGCCTCTACTCCCTGGGAATCATCCTGGTATCCAGCGACCGCCGGGATTACTGGAAGCTCAAGACCGACCAGTACAACCTAAAGTGGATCTCCCTCTGCACGGACCGCTCCTACATCCAGGTGGACAGACACCACCCGCTGGCGGACCGGGACAGCGTCTGCCTGGCGGAGCTTTTAAACTACCCTCACGCCACCATGGCGCAGAACGACGTGTCGTCCATCTTCTCCTGCTCCACCGTCCGCGGCTACGACTTCTCCACCGTCAAGCGGCGGATCGTGGTCAACGACAAGGCCATGATGTACGAGGTCCTGGCCCGCACGGACGCCTACTACATCGGGATGAACCTAAGCTCCTTAGCCCCCGGCAACGGAAACCTGCGCTATGTCCCCATCGAGGACACCGAAATCACCCTGGAGTGCGTCCTTTTGTACTTGCGGCAGCACAGCCTCACGGAGCTGGAGACCGAGTTTGTGGAGGAATTGCGGGGGATATTGGAGGGAGGAGGGGCGGTTTAGCGCACGTCTTTTACCGAGCCCCGCACCACCAGCTCCCCTCTTAAAATTTCCCGCTCCACCGGGCCGCGGTTCTCGATCCGGTTCACCAGGCATTCCACCGCCCTTTTGGACAGCCGCTCCACTGGCTCATTGTAGGTCGTCAGCGGCGGCGTCATATACTGGGTCATGAAGAGATTGTCAAAACCGGCCACGGACACGTCCTCCGGGATCCGAAGGCCGCTGTGGCTTAAGCCGCTGTATATGCCGATGGCCAGCACATCCATGCTGGCAAAGAACGCCGTCGGCCTGTCCGCGCGGCCAAGTAACTCCATGGTGTGCCCAAAGGCCTCCTCGATGGAGCTCACATTGTAGACGAAAAAGCGCTTGGACTCCTCCACACCGTACTCCTCCAAGGCCCTTTTACACCCCGTGCAGCGCTCCCTGAACCGCTGGCGGCCGATATCGCCGAACATCCCCGCGATCCTCCGATGCCCCTGATCCAGCAGATATTTAGTCATCAGATAGCCGCCGTAGGCGTTGTCCACAGCGATACAGCTTATGTCTGCCGGGAAGTCGCGGTTCACCAGCACCACCGGGATTTTGTGGTCCCTCTCGAACGCCAGAATGTGGCGGATGTCGTCCTCCACGCTCATGCAGAGCACGCCGTCGATCCCACGGCTGGCCAGCATCTCAAGATTCTTCCTCTCACATTCGATATCCTCATTGCTGTTGCACAGAATAATTGAATAGCCGCTCTGGGCCGCGTACCGCTCCACGCACTTCATGACCGTGGGGTAGAACAGGCTGTTGATGTCCGGCACCAAAAGTGCGATCGTATAGCTTCTGCCCTCCCGCAGCCCCTTTGCCATCAGACTGGGTTTATAATTCAGCACCTCCACGGCCTTTAACACCCGCTGCCGCGTCTCCTCCTCCACAAACACCCGGTTGGAGAGGGCTCTCGACACCGTGCTGGCGGAAACGCCCGCCAATCTCGCCACATCCTTGATCGTGCTCATGTCCGTCACCTTCCTCTCTCACTGCGACTGATTTCCGAAGTTTTACTCAAAATAGTCCCCCTCCCGGTACTGCTTCCAAACGCGCTCAAACCAGCTGTCCTCCTCAGGGATGGGGCGCACGTCCCTCCAAAAAAAGCGGCACGCCCCGCCGTCATACTCCGCCTCCTGGACGACACCGGCCAAAGCCCCCTCGTCCAGGGAAAAACGGAACATCTCCGGCAGGTTCTCCGCAGGCAGCCGCCCTTTGGCATCGCAGACCAGATAGGATCCCCTGCTCTTTCCTCCCTGGTCGATGTAATCCAGTATCGCCGACAGGTACATTCGCTGGCTCACCAGCAGATCCCGCAGACGGTAATAGCGTTTCATCTGAGCTGCATCCACGATGGCACCCGCCTGAATGCGGCGCATCTGGGCTTCGTTCTCCTCCAGCGCTTCTTTTATCGCCTCCCGGGAGCGGATGTTCGCGCCGCAGCGGGACATGCGCATCTGCATGCACTTTTTCTCCGCCGCCAGGTCAAGCGCCTGCTCCTGCGCCGCCTGGCCCGCCCGGAGGGCTTTCATCCCAAAGTCCACGCAGTCTGCAATCTGTGTGCCGCAGAGCTTTACGAGCGCCTCCGCCTCAAGGGGACCCTCGGCCTTTCTGCGGGCAATCAGCTGGGCTGCGCGCATACTTCCCACCTGCCCCGCGTTTAGCGCGCTTCCGCCCGGCCGGTACACGCCGTGGCTGCCGTTGACCTCGCCTACCGGGAAGAGATGGCGGATATTGCTCTCCCACCAGCAGTCTCCGGCCAGACCGCCGTTGTTGTGCTGGGCGCAGACCGCGATCTCAAGGAGCTCGCTGTTTAGGTCGATGCCATGGTCGGCGTAGAGCTCAATAGCCGCCGGGTTCATCCGGCGCAGGCGCTCGATGGGCGTGGCCGCCAGACCGCCGGAGCACTCCAGGTACTCCCTCGCCTCATCGCTCAGCAAAGCCACGTCAAATTGCCCGTCCCGCTCGCCGCAGGAGGGATTTCGCCTGTAATCCAAAAACACCCTGCGCCCCCGGATCACCGTCTCCTGGTACACCAGAAGGTCGATCAAGGAGGAACCGCAGTTTTCAATCTTTCTCGGGTCAAAGGGCCACTGATAGCCCTTTAAAAAGATGGCGGACAAAAGCGCGGTGGGGCTGTCAAAATACTCGTCCAGAAACTCCCTCTCATCCCCGCCCTCCGGGTCCATGGATATGTACCTGGGAATCACCTGCTGGTAGGTTCCCGACAGGTTCCAGCGAAACTTGACGGACGCGATCCCGTACTGGGACTCCGTCAGGTTCTTCCCCCGCGCCCCGGCCCGGAACGCGGTTCCCGTGTTTCCGCTCTGACTCACCGGGTATACGGAGGTGTCGTACATCCCCGCCTCCCCGCCGGTGGCGTAGATCAGGTTCTCGGCTGAAAACACCGTGTACTGCCTCGCAGCCTCCCGCTCCTTCACGTTCAGCGCCACAAGGCCCACCGCCTTCTTCTCCTGTCCGTCCGCCTCCGTCAGAATCTCAATCACCTGATACCCGTCAAACACCGGAATTTTAAACTGCTCCACTTCCCGCCACAGGGCCTCGGTCATGTAACGCGAGGTCAGGGGACCCGCGGAGGTTCCCCTCTTGCACGGGTCGTGGTCCGTCTTGTAGCCCACATACTCACCCATCCGGTTGTGCGGGAACGGAACTCCAATGTCCACCAGGTGATAAAAGCCTCTGGCCGACAGCGCCGCCTCGCACAGCGCCAAATCCCCGTCCACACACTGGCCCTCAAAGAGTGTCTGTGCCATGCGGCGGACGCTGTCCGGCTCCCCGCCGCAGGTGGTCAGCTTATAGTAGGTCTGTTTGTCCGAACCGGTGTTGCGGGAGGTCCCCATAAGCCTCCCCTCCGTGACGATGGCGATGTCCCGGGCGCCCTCCTTAAAAAGGCTGACCGCCGCGTTTAACCCCGCCGCTCCGCTTCCGATCACCAGGTTTCCGACCGAGTAAAATGCAAAATCAAGCCCGCCAGCAGAGATTGTATCCTGCGTCATAGTGTTCCTCCTTGTCTACTATGAAATCGTTTGTGCAATCGTTTTCTTATCAGTTAAAAAATAGCAGTTTTTCCCGTTTTCGTCAATGCCGTTTCACTCGTCCCGGATAACTTTGTGAATTCGGACGATTACCAGGCGTTTTGGCCTGGATTTCAACTTGTTTTTTAGCTACTTTTCATAATGCCCGCAGAGCCCCCCGTTTCGTATCACCTCCCTGTACCAGTAAAAGCTGTCCTTGGGGATCCGCCGCAGACTGCGAAGCTCCCTGTCGTCCCGGTCCACGTAGATCAGCCCGTACCGCTTGCGAAAGCCCTGGTGGGAGCTGAGTAAGTCCATCACGGACCAAGGGCAGTAGCCCAACAGCTCCACGCCGTCCTCCATCGCCTGGCCACAGGCCCGGATGTGGCTTCTCAGATAGTCGATGCGGTACGGATCGTGAACCTGTCCGTCCTCCTCCAGGACGTCGGCGGCCCCCAGGCCGTTCTCCGTGATCAGAATGGGCAGTTGGTATTTCCGGTAGTACTCGTTGAGCACCGTGCGTAAGCCCATGGGATCGATCTGCGCCCCGTACTCGCTGGCGGTGAGGTATGGATTTTTCTCGTCGTAAAAGTAGCCGTACTGGTCAAAGTCCACCTCATTGCCCCGAAAACGGCGCAGCCCCGCCGGGTGGTCCGCGTCCGCCGGCAGGTAGCCCGCGCACAGCGTCCGATAATAATTCACCGCCAGGTAATCGCTCGCCGCCCCCTTAAGGAGCGCTCGGTCCCCCGGTTCGGTCCGCGGCATGATCCCGCGCTCCTTAAGATAGCGCAGGTAATATCCTGGATATTCCCCCTTCGTGTACATCTCCAGCGCATAATCCGTCTTAAACCAGTCGTTCATCCGGGCGGCCCACACGTCCTCGGGCCGGGTGGACACCGGGTAGGTGCAGGTGGAGGACACCGCCGGGCCGATGAGCGCGCCCGGGGCCAGCTTGCGGCAGGCGGCCACCGCCAGGGCATGGGCCAGGAACATGTGGTAGTCCATCTGGGCCCGCATGCGATCCGCCTCCCAGGGATCCTTTGCAGAGATATTCATGCGCTCGTCCACCCGGATCATCAGGTTCTGCTCGTTGTGGACCTGCCAGTATTTCACCCGGCCGCCGTACCGCGAAAAGCAGATCTGCGCGTAGCGCTCGAAGGCGTAGACACAGTCCCTGGACTCCCAGCCGTTGTACTTCTCCACCAGGCGGTAGGGTAGGTCGAAGTGGTAAAGGGTCACCACCGGCGCGATCCCATGGGCGATCAGCGCGTCGACCACCCGGTCGTAAAACTCCAGTCCCCGCTCGTTGACCGCGCCGTCCCCGTCCGGGATGATCCGCGCCCAGGACAGGGAAAAACGGTAGGCCTTTAGCCCCAGCTGCGAAAACAGCTCGATATCCTCCAAAAACCGGTGGTAGAAATCGCTGGCCACCCGGGTGTCCGCCTGCCGGTCCACCCGCTTAAAGGAGTTTACGTCCGCCACCGTAGGGCCTTTTCCGTCCTCATCCCACGCGCCCTCAATCTGAAACGCCGAGGAGGAGGCCCCCCATAGAAACTGCTGCGGAAATTTAAATTCGCCTTCACCTGTATTTTTCACTCCTCCACCTCCTCAAAGCCCACGATATAGGTCAGCACGGCGGCCCCGAAAAAGGCCGCGCAGATTCCCGCCAGGTAAAACGCAAACCGCCTCATCCCAAAGGCCGCGTAGGTGAACACCGTCAGCACGCCGTTGTTGGCGAAGGCGTCCCCGTACACATTTCCAAGTCCCATGATCGCCCCTCCCACGGCCCCGCAGATGACCGCGCAGACCATGGGCCGCTTTAACCGCAGGTTGCAGCCGTAGATGGCCGGCTCCGTCACCCCCACCACCGTGGCCGCAAGCGCGGCGGAGGCGGAAATCTGGCGCATCTCCCGGCTTTTCGTCCGAAGCATGACCCCGAACGCCGCGCCGCCCTGGGCAAAATTCGCGGCCCCGGCGAAGGCCAGCAGGTTCTGGCGGCCGTTCGCCGCCACGTCGCTTAGGCCGATGGGAAGCAGCGCCCGGTGGGCTCCGAAGATCACGAAGACGCCCCAGAATCCGCCCAGCAGCGCCCCGCCGAGAACCGTGCTAACCCCCATCAGACTGTCGTAGAGAAACTGGATTCCGTTACCGGCGTAGATGCCCACCGGCCCCAGGACCACCAGGGTCAGCGGAAGGATCACGAGGAGCTCTAACCCCGGCACCACGATCAACTGAATCACCTCCGGAATCACCCGCTCAAGCAGGCGCTCCAGCGCCGCCATGCAGAGAATGGCCAGGATGATGGGGATCACGGACTCCGCGTAGGAGAACACCCGCACAGAGTCCCCCACCTGCCAGGCATTCTTTAGCACCGGCAGACCGAAGATCTCAGTGGCCGTCCCCGTGTCCTGGATCAGCGCGTCCACCTGGGGATAAAGGAGCGACGCTCCCACCGCCATGGCGATCACCTGGTTGCAGCGGAATGCCCGGGCGCAGGTCATTGCCAGAAAGATGGGCATGAAATAGAAGATCACCTGGCTGGCCGCGCTCAGGATCACATAGGTGTCCGTGGCCGCCAGGTCCACGCCGTAGCGGGCGAACAGAAGCTTGAACGCGGTCAAAAAGCCCTTGATCAGGCCGGAAGCCGCGATGGCCGGGATCAAGGGGGTGAAAATTTCGGTGATTTTTTGGAGGATTAAGGCGCCAGCGGGGCGCATGTTTGCGGGCTCCTGCGCGTTTCCGGCCTCCTGCGCGTTCCCGTGCTCCCGCGCATTCCCGGCCTCCCGCGCCTCCCCCATCACCTCCACCAGTTCCCGGTAAATCCCCTCCACCTTGGTCCCGCAGACCACCTGGTACTGGCCGCCCGCCTTCACCAGGGAGATGACCCCCTCGGTCGCCTGCACCGCCTTGTCTCTCGCCTTACCCTCATCCCGCAGGACAAAGCGCAGGCGGGTAAAGCAGTGGGTCACGCTCTCCACATTATCTGTGCCGCCCACATGCGCCAGCAGCTCTTTTGCAGTCCTCCGATTATCCATAAGCACTCTCCGATCTGACCATACTTCCTCCTTAGTATTACAGCGCACCGCGGATTTTATGCCGCAGAGCCAAACTTGGGGCGGCCCAGCCTGACGCTTTCCGGCGCAAACGGCCACCGCATCAAAAAAAGTCCCCCAGCGGCGGAAAAATTTGTTTTCCCGCTGCCAGAGGACCCAGATCCCTTTATCGGCTACTGCATTTCAATTGTCTGATTTTTCTGCTTCTTGGCCTGATACATGGCCGCGTCCGCACACTTGAGCAGCTCACTGTAATTCTCCCCGTCCTCCGGGTAGAAGGCGCAGCCCACGGAGAAGCGGACCGGAATCTTTGTGCCGTCCGTCAACTCCACCGTCCGCGCGGCTACAGAATTTCTCAGCTCATCCGCCTCCTTCTCCAGCGTTTTCCGGTCAGGCGCGCCGTAGAAAAACAGCGCAAACTCGTCGCCGCTCAGCCGGGCGATCACCCGCTTTTTGGCCGCGCAGCTCTTGAGGCTTTCCGCGATCCCGCGCAGATAGCGGTCGCCGTTTTCATGGCCGTACCGGTCATTGACCCCCTTTAAATTGTCCGCGTCGGCCATCACCATCATCCCGCATCCAAGCTGTCCCGGGACGCGGAACAGCTTATCCATGCGCCGGTAGAACGCCCGTCGGCTGAGGAGGCCGGTGAGCAGATCCACGTCCCGCTCCCGCTCGATGCGCCTGCGCTCCGTGATATCCTCCGTGACGTCCACCACCATGCCCAGGATGCTGCGCTCCTGGAAATAATTTTCCAGGCGGACATACCCGGCCGGCTCTCCCGGCAGGATATAGACCCCCTTCTCCTCGTCCAGCGGATGTCTGTAGAGACTGCTCAGCCACTCCTCGAACAGAGCGTGATCGGAAAACAGGCGTTTCGCCTCCTCGTCCGTCAGCCGCAGAATCTCCGCCACCCGGCCGGTGACCATCACCCGCTTCATCCCCTGGCTGTACTCGTAGACCCCTATGGGGACCTGCGCCACCTCCAGAATCTTGGAGAGCTTGTTGGTGTTGTCTAACAGGCTCCTGACCATCAGGTTGATCTTGCTGCTGAGTTTGGCGAACTCCGGCGTGCTCTCCTCCTCCACCGTGGTGTCCAGGTCCCCTTCCGTGATCCGGACCAGCTTCTCGTTGACCGCGGATATCACGTCCACAATGTAGCGGTCGATGTACCTGGAGATGGACACGATCATGAGCAGGGCCACAAAGAGCAGATACGCGGCCACCATCACCGTGCTGCGGTTGACCTCATGGTCGATCTGCGCCATGGGGCGCGTAATTCCCAGAAGCAGGGAATTGTAGGGCGAGAAGACACAGTAGCTCTTCACCCCACCGACTTCGGCCCGAAAGCCCCTGCCCTGGATCCTTATCTGCTCGTCCGTCAGGCCTGTGACGTCTATATTTTTGCCCACCAGCTCCTCATCGGTGGACCCCAGAATCACTCCGCTCTCCGGATCCACGGCGTAGATCGACGAGCCGCTCTCCGCCGTGACCCTGGAAAATATGTAGGACAGCTCATTCTTCTTCATCGCCTCCAGCACGCGGGTGGGCTCAAGGCCGATCTGGACGATTCCCTGGCCGTCCTCCCGCCACACCGCGGCGTACTGCATAAGCTTCTGCTCCGCCGTGTTGGGCGTGATCTCCTGGCACAGTTCCAGCGTGCGGTCCTTTAGCATCGGGAGGAAAAAGCGCATCTGTTCTCCGGAATTGAAGTTGAGGCCAAAGTACTTGGGCTGGGACCCGGCGTACAGATTTCCCTCCGTGTCAAAGAGGTGGAACTCATCCACCTGAAGCAGGTTGGCGATCTTGGTCATCTCCTGCTGGTCCTGGATCACCTCCGGATGATTCTGGATAATGTACGCCGCCGCCTTGGCGCGGATAAAACAGTCCTGCTCCAGCTGATGCTTGATCCGCGCGGTGTCCTGCTCGTTCGACTCCAAAATCTGCTCAATCTGCAGGAACTTATCCATGCTGCCGCGGTACATGTCCGTCCGGGAATTGTGAAGCTGAAGGAAATAATTTGAGAGAAGGGTGATAAACGTGAGCGTGAGAATCACAGCCGCCAGCCGCTTGCGAATCATCTGTTTCACTGCGCATCCCCCTTCCCGGTTTACAATATTTGTTGTCTGTTACTTCTATTATATCCTCCCGCCCCTGGAAATGGAAGAAAAATTTCTGCAATCTGGCGGGATGCGCGGCTGTATACGGAAACTGAACATGAAATCAGATGACGTGCCGTAAAAAATGCGCTATAATAGTTACATATTACGATTTGGCGGGGATTTGACATGGATTTGATCAACCAGTTTATTGAAAATTATAAGAAAAAAGTGAATTTTTATGAGATTGCCGGGCGCGTCGCCGCAAGGCAGCTGGAGGCAGCGCTTCAGTCCGCCGGTATCCGGGCCATAGTGACCTCCCGGGCAAAAAATCCGGGCCGCTTAAAGAGCAAGGTGCTGATCCGCAATTCCCGGCGCACCGTGCCCTACAAGAACATGCGGGAGATCTACGAGGACATCGCTGACCTGTCCGGCGTGCGCGTGTCCCTCTACTTCCCGGGTGACCGCGACAAGGCCAACCAACTGATCGCGGACCTCTTCGAGGTGTTAGAGACCAAGCAGTTCCCGGAGCAGTCCAAGCCACCCTCCTACAACAAGCGCTTTTCCGGCTACTGGGCCAACCACTACCGCGCCCACATGAAGGAGGAATCCCTGGATGCCTCCCAGAAAAAATACGCCAGTGCGCGCATAGAGATCCAGGTGGCTTCCGTGCTCATGCACGCGTGGTCCGAGGTGGAGCATGACCTGGTGTACAAGCCCCTCCAGGGAACCCTCTCGGAGGAGGAGTTGGCGATCTTAGACGAGCTGAACGGTCTGGTCCTCACGGGCGAGATCGCCTTGGAGCGACTCCAGAGCGCGGGCAACGAGCGCATCCGCAGCAAGAGCGCCACCTTCAGCAGCCAGTATGAGCTGGCCTCCTACCTCTACAATTATCTGAGCAATAACTTCCAGCCGGAGGACATTGAGCTGCGCATGGGAAATGTGGAGCTGCTCTTCCGCCTGATCAGCCGCCTGAAGATGAATACGGTGAAGGAGATCCAGCCCGTCCTCAAATCGGTCAAATTCGAGAAGGACCGGCGCAACATCTCCCAGCAGATCGTGGATCAGATCATCACCGGCAACGAGAAGCGCTACGCCATCTACCAGGAGCTGCGCTCCGGCCAGGATGTAGGCAGCGACAAGGCCAGCCAGGCCGTGAGCTACTTCCTGCGGCAGTGGGTGCCCCTAGAGCACATGCTCAACCGCATCGCCTACCGGAATTCCCCGAAGGTGCGCGGCGCCTTCAACATCAACACCCTGAAGCGCATGAACGTGCTGGACAAGGACTGCCTAAACCGCATCGCCTCCCTGCGCAAGCTGCGCAACGTGCTGATCCACGACATCGAGGTCCCGGAGGTCGAGTGCATCATCAAGCAGGGGGACGAGGCGAAGGAGCTCCGGGAGCAGCTGGCGGAGCAGTTTCCCGGTTAGCGGGCTGGCGCAGGCTTACGCCTTCTGCTCCACCCGGTATACCGTGTACCCTGCGGCCTTCACGACCGCTTTGAGCTCCTCCGGGCTGCGCGTTTCCTTCATCCGCACCAGGGCCTCGCCCTCCGCCAGGTCCACCTGCGCCCATACGCCCTCCAGGGCGTTTAACGCGTTCTCCACATGGGCCACGCAGTTTCTTTGAATTAGTTTTCGCTAACTTTGTGAGATAAAAATTGCAGCTGTGCCGTCGTCACGCGGCCTCAGCTGCAATTTTAGGTTAGCACTGGGTAAACTGGTTGTCAATGCATTTTTCCGGGAATACTCCGGGAACAATCCGATCATCCGTTTTTCTATTTTCTCTCATGCGTCAATCTCTGTCCCCTTCAAAACATCCGCCTCAAAGAACACAGCAAGGGAATGCCCCGGTATATCCGCCCAAAAACCATCGATTAATGGTGTTTCACCCCATCCCGGTACGCCTTGCGGTACTGCCTGGGAGAGACGCCCTTGGCCTTTTTAAACGCGTCCCCAAAATAATTTCCGTCGGAGAAGCCGCAGGCCAGGGCGATCCCGGTCACCGTGTCATCGGTGTTTCTCAGCCGGTCAGCGGCCTCCCGCAGCCGCAGCGTGGTTAAGTACTCCTTGAAGCCAAACCCGGTGCTCCTGCGGAACTTTTTGGAGAAGTAGGTGGGGCTCATGTGCGCTGCCTTCGCCGCCTGCTCCAGGGTCACGCTCTCCATGCGGTGCTCGAACACATAACGGGCCGCCTCCAGCACGGCCCGCTCCGACTCGTCCGGCTCTCTCTCCCGGCTTGTTCGCCCTTCGTCCGGACAGCGGCCCAAGAGGATCAAAAGCCGGTATAGCGCGCTCTTCTTCTGAACGCCGGAGTAGGCGTCCCGCCGGGCATTCTCCTCCAGCATCTGCCTTAAAATCTCCTCCGCCTCCATCCGAAACGGCGCCGGCAGGCTTCTGTGCGGGGTTGCGACAATCCGCTCAAAGGCCGCTCTCCCACAGCCCTTTGCCAGGGTCCGGATGTGGTCCTGGGAAAAGTAGATTCCGTAGCGGTCCGCCACCTCCCCCGCCTCATACAGGCTCCGGTGGATCTCACCGGGCCGCACCACCACCATATCCCCGGGTGCCAGGTAGTAAATCTCGCCGTCGAGAAACAGCCTGCACTGTCCGTCAATCAGATAGTAAATCTCATAAAATGAATGTTCATGGGGCTCCGCCATCACGTACGATGAGTCCCGCTTCAGCCGGTCCACCTGGATGTCCTCGATGTGGTCCGGTATCGCACAGTCGATCACTGATTTCTTCCTCCCGTCCTCCGCCATCCGTCGGTCCCGCCGGCCATATGGATGGCAAAAAATCTGTATTTTTATGATATACACCATATTTTTCGTATTAATCATTCTTTTTTTGTTATATCATAAAATTGTTAAAACGTAAACAGAAGGTTCAGCCAGAAAAGGAGTGAGAAGAAATGATCCGTTTTGCCACCATCGGCAGCGGCGACGACGCCGAACTCGCCGGATTTTTGAGCGCGGCCGCGCGGTGCGGCGTTTTTTGTCATGCAGCCGCGTACATCTCGCCTCATGAGGCCGGTGCCTCACTCCATCTCTGTACAGATCTCTCGTCCCTGGCGTCCCTTGACGTGGACGGGGTATTCCTCTGCGGGCCCACAGACCGGATGTTTTTTGAGGCTGCCCTGATGTTGAGCAGCGGCAAACATGTCCTCTGCCCCAGCCTGGCCCCGCTCTCCCTCCGCCAGCTGGACACATTGACCGCCCTGGCGGAACATCATAGAGTCAGCTTGTCGGAGCTTCGGCCCTCAGCCGGATCGCCCTTCTACGCAGCGCTTTTTGAAAAGACGCGGCAGCTGGGCCCCATCAAAGTCGTGAATTTACAGTGCTGTCACAGGGCAGCATATGCAGCGCGCTGTGCGTCCGTCGCCCTCCTGCAATTCGGCGCCCCCTGCGTCCGCCTGATGGCGCTCCTCCTTGGGCGGCCGGACCGCCTGACTGGGGAGTGGTGTGAGTTTCCCGGTGAGCCGGGCGGCTTTGGGACGATCCAGGCTCGGTACGGGGAGGCGACGGCGGAGCTGCTGTTTTCCGGCACCTGCCGCCTTCGCGTCTCCAACCGGATCACCGGCGAGCTGGGGACATTGACCTTTCCGGATGTATCTGCCCCCCGCGGCGGGGAAGAGCAAGCGCTGTCCCAGTGGGCCCTGAAAATCGGCGGCCGCCTGGACTGGCGCGCCCCCATCCGGCAAACCCGGGTAGAGCTGGAGATTATGGAAAAAGCGGACCATCTGTTCCGCTCCCACTCCCAAAACGGCCACTTAGGGGCCCGCCGCAGCGGATGATCCCGCGAATCCCGCTGGAAACCGCTCACGGGTTATGCTAAAATAGTGGGGAGGTGAGACAATGAAAAAAGGCAGTGAACTGTACAAGCTGGTCTATGAATACTACGAAGCCCGCATCCTCCACGGTTTCTATCCGTTCGATACGCGGCTTCCTTCGATCAATAAAATATGTGAAATTTTCCATCTGGCTCCCACCACCGTCCGAAGGGCCCTGGCCGGGCTGCAAAAGGAAGGGTATATCCGGATCGATGCCCGCAGGGCGGCGAGGGTGATCTATCAAAAAACGCCCGGGCAGCTGAAGGAAAATGCCGCCCGGTATTTTGTTCCGCGCGGTGACGGAATTATGGACTTCACACGGTCCGGCGTCCTGCTCTTAGAGCCGCTCTGGAAGGCAGGCTTAAGCCGGTGGGACGAGCAGGACTGGGAGGCGCTTCGCCGCGACATCGCAAATCCGGCGTCCAGCCTGGCGGCGGTCCCCGTGGAATTTTATTTCCTGGCGGTCAGCGCCTTAGACAACCGGCTGGCGCTCAATCTCCTGTGGGAGACCATCCGCTACCTGCGTTTTCCCTATCTGACAAACAGCGGCGGCCCTCTGACCGCCTCCGGCGAACAGCCGGTTTCCACCCGTGAGGAGGCGGTGGCGCTCCTGCGCCGGGAATCCGAGCGCTCCTACAGCACTCACCTAAATCTTCTGATGGCCTTCATCGAGCAGGCTCGCCAGGAGTACCACCTTTGTGATGCAGAGCCGGTTCCCTTTATCTGGAATATCTACCGCCAGCGCCCGCAGCTGCGCTATTCCCTGGCCGCCACCCTGATCCGGTCGGTGGCAAACGGCGAGTATCCAAAGGGCAGCTACCTGCCTTCTCTGCCGCAGCTGGTGGACCAGTATCACGTCCCGTTAATGACGGTGCGCCGCACCCTGGAGACGTTGGAGGAGCTGGGGATCACCCGCTCCCACCACGGAAAGGGGACTATGGTCTGCATGATTCCTGTGGAGATTCATTTTTCCAACTCCGCGATCCGTGAGGGCTTTCTCCTCTACCGCGACTGCCTCCAGCTGTTGGCGCTGACATGCCGTGGGGTCGCTCTCCACACCCTCGATAGCGCAGAGCCCGAGAAAGTCAACCGGCTGCGCGAGCGCTACCGCAGCCTGATCGCAGAGGAGAAAAGCTACCTCTGCTATGATGCGATCCTCTCGTTCATCGTCTCAGAGTGCCCGCTGGCCATGGTGCGGGAGTGCTACGATAAGCTTAAAAAGCTCCTGGCCTGGGGCTACCCGTTCGCCCTGTCCCAGGCGGGGCAGAACAGCCTTCACTCCGTGTACGAAGAACCGGTCAAGCAGCTTTTAGGCTGCCTGTGCGAGGGATCCACCACCGATTTTTCCGTCCTTCTGGGGCAGCTGTTTCAGCGGGAAGAGCAGCTGGTGAGCCAGTTTGTGGACTCTAAGCTGACGCAATAAATCATTTTTCTCAAATTTCTATCCCTTCTTTTAATATTTTACCCCAACTCTGTTCATGTAGATATCAATTTTCCTTGAATTGGCAGTACCCCCATGCTATAATGAAAAGGCGGAATAAACCGGGGGCCGCGTTTGCCGGCAGCCGGATAGAACCGATCAAATGACAGGGGGCTTCCATGAGACGACCACGGCGCATTATTTTAAACACAATTTTATCTATTATAGCAACTGGAATTCTCGCCGGCTGCGCGGCAAAGCTGGAGCAGAATATTGAATTTGACAGTGAGTCGGGCGAGGTGACGCCTCAGGTAAATCTGACCTTCTTCGGCTTCAAGTACGAGGCGCTCAATGTCATGGCCATCGAGGAGTCGCTTCACGGCTTTATGGACCAATACCCTGAGATTTCCATCTCCTACGACAGCCTCAAAAGCGCACAGTACTTCAGTGTCCTGGAAAAGCGGCTGGCCACCGGCAACGGGGACGACATATTTATGGTGGACCATGAGCGTATGCTGGAGTTTGAGAGGCAGGGAAAGCTGGCCGATCTCTCGGACCTGGCCACCCTTGACAACTTCAGCGATCTGGCCCGGAGCCAGATGCGCGCGAGCGGCACCATCACTTACCTCCCCACCTCCATCTCCGCCTTCGGCATGTACTGCAATTTGGATTTCTTAAAAGAGCACGGCAAAGAAATCCCGGAAAACTGGGAGCAGCTTGAGGCCGTCTGTGATTATTTTGTCTCCCAGGGCATAACGCCCATGGTGGCCAACAATGATATCTCCCTCAAAACCGTAGCCATCGGCAAGTCCATGTTCCCTTACTATCAGAATGGGGACAGCGCCGCCGCGCTCGGCTGCTTTAACCGTGGCGAGGCGGACCTGGCGGAAGCGTTCCGCCCTGGCTTTGAGCTGGTGGAGCAGATGCTTGACCGGGGCTGGGTGGACCGCAGCGAAGCCCTGGCAACCGCAAAGACAAAGGATGATCTGGCCCTGTTTGCCAAGGGGAACCGCCCCTTTATGCTGACCGGCGCCTGGGCGGTTCCACGGCTTAGAAACCTGCAGCCGGAGTTCCAATTCGAGGTGCGCCCTTACCCCATCCTGGAGGACGGAAGCGTGCTCGTCATCAATGTGGACACGCGCATAAGCGTCAACGCGGACAGTCCTCACCTGGAGGAGGCCAAGCGCTTTGTGGAGTACCTGACCCAGAGTGATAACCTATGGAAATTTGTGAACAGCCAGAGCTCCTTCAGCCCATTGAAGGAAAATCGGCTGGCGCAGGACACCGCCATCCAGTCCATCGGCCCCTATCTCACCAACCAAAGAAGCGTAATCGGCTCGGACGACAACCTCGAAATCCCCATCTGGGATATGACGTTTCTTGCCGTCACGGAGATGTTAAAGGGCAAAGACGCGGACGCCGCCACCGCTTATATGGAAGATATGCTTGGCCGGTAAAGCCGCGCAGAATAGGAGTCAAATGCAATGAATTTAAGGCATAAATGGAATATAGCCGTGTTGCTTGTCCTGTCCATGGCAGCCATCCTGACCGGCGGTTTTTATTATATCGCGAACGTCCGGCACTCCCTGTGGCTCAAGTCAGTGACGGACATTCTGGAAGTCACGGCCCAGGGGCGCCACGCCCTGGACACCTACATTGAGAAGGATCTGGAGCTGCTGCACTGGCTGGCCGTGGAGCTCTCGCAGGTGGACCCCGGGGATCCGGACGCGCTGCAGAGCAAGCTTTGGCATTCCGACAGCACCCAGACGACCAGCCAATGCGTGGACCTCTCGGCCGGCCTGCTCTACAGCGACCACGCTGAGGCTCCGCTCAAGCTGGATCCGGACCAGCTTGAGGCATTTCTTGACGTTCAAAATACCGGCATGCTTGAACCGTTCTTGGACATTCATACCGGCGTGTGGATGATTGGCTACTACGAGCGTTTTGTCTGGCCGGACGGGACGGAGGGCGTGGCCAACCGGACACAGCCGTTGGCTGAAGTCGCAGAGCGCTTCTCCCTTTCCTTCTACAACAACACCGGATTCTCCTACGTGGTGAACCGGGAGGGGGACATCCTGATCCGCTCCCAGCACCGCAACAGCAACCGCACCTTCCACAATCTGTACGACATCATTGATCTGCAGGGAAACGACGAGGACGAGGTGCGCACCTTTAGGGAAGCGATGCAGGAGGGAAAACGCGGTGTGGCCCGATTCCGCTACCAGAAGGAGGACTATGTATTCTGCTATGTGCCTCTGGAAAACCCTCGGAGCTGGTACGTGGTGTCCATCGTCCCTAACCGCGTGATCATGGAGCAGGCGAACCATATCGTCCAAAACTCCCAGCTGCTTCTCATTCTGATTCTGGCCTGCCTCATTGTGCTGGCTGTATTTTTCATCCTGTACCGTAAGTACACAAGCCGGATTCTCTGTGCCAAGGAGGAGGCCCGCAGGGCGGCGGAGAGCGCCAATCTCGCCAAGAGCCGTTTTCTCTCCAACATGTCCCACGACATACGCACGCCGATGAACGCCGTGGTGGGCATGACAAGGCTGGCCGCGGACCATGTGGATGAGCCGGATAAGGTGCGGGAGTACTTAAAAAATATTGGTCTTTCCGGCCAGCTCTTAGTGGGCCTGATCAATGATATCCTGGACATGTCCAAGATCGAGAGCGGCAAAATGACCTTAAACAACGAGCCCACCTCCCTGGCTGCCCTGATGGATAACCTGGTAAAGATCATCCAGCCAAGTATCGCGAAGAAGGGCCAGACCTTCGACATCCGGCTTCACGGGGTTGAACACGAGATGCTCCTGATTGACTCGCTACGCTTAAATCAGGTAATGATCAATCTGCTCTCCAACGCGACGAAATTCACCCCACAGGGCGGCTCCATCTGCGTGGATGTGACGGAAAGCCCGTCCGCGCTCCAGGACAGGACCCACTTTACCTTCCGCGTCAAGGACACCGGAATCGGAATCAAGGCAGAATTTCTGGAGCATATCTTCGACTCCTTCACCCGCGAGCAGGACAGCCGCGTCAGCAAGACTGAGGGGAGCGGCCTCGGCATGGCCATTACAAAGATGATCGTGGACATCATGGAGGGCTCCATCCGGGTGGAGAGCACGCCGGGCGCCGGCACTGTCTTCACCGTGGAGTTGGATCTTCAACTGGCCGGTGAGGAGAATTCCGACGAGGAGCCCCTGCCGGATATGCGCCTTCTCTTTGCGGATGACGACCCGGACACCTGCCGCTCCGCGGAGAACTTTTTGCGGGAGCTGGGCATAACCGCCGACATCGCGCAGGACGGGTGGACCGCGGCAGAGATGGCCGTGGCGGCTCACAGGCAGGAAAACGACTATGATATGGTCCTTTTGGACTGGAAGATGCCGGGGTTAAGCGGCATGGAGGCGGCCCTAAAGATTCGGAGCCAGACCGGTTTTGACTTGCCGATCATCATCGTCTCCGCCTACGACTGGAGCAGCATCGAGCAGGAGGCCAGGGCCGCCGGCGTCAACGGTTTCATCCAAAAGCCGCTGTTTAAGTCCACGCTCCGCCGGTGCGTGACGGACATTCTCATGCACGCGGAGCACCTGTCGGAGCCCCCGGCCGCCACCGTGGATTTGACCGGAAAGCGGATTCTTTTGGCGGATGACAACGAGTTGAACCAGGAAATCGCCAAGGAGCTGCTTGAGAGCCGTGGAGCCCAGGTGGAAACGGCGGACGACGGCCTCGAATGCGCCGAGCGCTTCGCCCGGTCGGAGCCAGGGTACTACGACCTGATCCTGATGGACATCCAAATGCCCCTCATGAACGGGTACGATGCGACAAAAAAAATCCGGGCCATGGACCGCCCGGATGCAGCGTTGATCCCCATCTTCGCCATGACTGCGGACGCCTTTGCGGAGGACATCGAGGCGGCAAAGGCGGCGGGGATGAACAGCCATCTGGCAAAGCCTTTAGACATTCCCGCCATGATGCGGGAGCTGAAAAAGTATCTGAACTTATAGCTGTCCCACCCGCAACATATATTGCAATTCAATTGACATTCAAACGAGGAGGAATGGATATGAATTCAACCGTCAAACCGCACTACAGGGTCACCGCGGGCAGGCAGGCGCTTCCCCCGCAGATTCTCTCAGGGGGCTGCGCGCTGTACCAGTTCGGCAGCAGAAACAACCCCGGCTCCATGGAGATTTTCGCAGTATTTCCGGGGATTGAACTGATTTATAGCGACTTCTCCATGGAACACTGCGATTGCGGCCTTGCGGTTGACGGCAATCTGCTTGAAATCACCTACTGCCTCGAGGGGAGAGAGGAATGCCAGCTTTTGTGCGGCGACTATCTGTATCTGGGCAAGGGGGATTTGTACATTGCGCGGATGGAAAACAACCTGTCCGAACTCTGTTTTCCCACCGGCCGCTACCGTGGAATCACCATCCTGCTGGACTTGGATATCCTGCTGGAATGCCCTCCGCCGCTTTTGGAACCGGAAATAGTCCGCTCAGAGCAGTTCGGCGAGCGCTTTTGCCCGGGGCAGCGCTTTTTCGCCGTCCGGCCTGACAGACAAATCTCCCACATTTTTGAGGAGTTGTGCGAGAACTACCAGGCCTTCCGCCCCGACTACTACAAAATCAAGGTTCTGGAGCTTCTGCTGTGTTTGAGTATGATCGATCCGGAGCATGAGCGGCGCCTTGAGCCTGTGTCCAAGAACCAGATCAAGGTGGTCAAGCAGGCTCAGAGGCGGCTGACTCGAAATTTTCAGGAGAGGGTGACCATCGAGCAGCTGGCGAAGGAGTTCTGTATCAGCCCCACCTCCTTGAAGCGCAACTTTAAGCTGGTGTACAACACCACCATCAAGAACTACGTGCGCAGAGAGCGCATGGCCCTGGCGGCCTCGCTTCTTAACGAGAGCGGACAGACCATCGCCGAGATCGCGCGCTCCCTGGGCTACGCAAATCAAAGCAAATTCGCCTCCGCCTTCCAGTCGGTCTATGGGCTCACTCCTCTGAAATACCGCAGGAAATGTGCCAATGAGCACCGCAACTCACAGGTTCCGGGCCAGGTATTGTGAAAATTGGCTTCCCACCCCACCATAATCGGTTCACTCAGATCTTTTCATTGACCGCTGGTCAATTTAATCCTATAATGAACTTAAGAACCGTCAACCTGTCTCAAAAGGAGGTAATGCATGGATCTAAAAAAACTGACGAACGAAGTTGGAGCACCTGTCGCGGAAAACGAGAACTCCCTGACTGCCGGCGCGCGAGGGCCGGTTATGCTGCAGGATGTCTGGCTGCTGGAGAAGCTGGCGCACTTTGACCGGGAGGTAATTCCCGAGCGGAGGATGCACGCCAAGGGCTGGGGAGCCTACGGCACCTTCACCGCGACACAGGATATCACCCAGTGGACTAAAGCCGCGCTGTTTTCCGAGATCGGCAAGCAGACGGAGGTCTTTATCCGTTTTTCCACTGTCGCCGGAGAGCGCGGGGCCGCGGACGCGGAGCGCGATATCCGCGGGGTTGCCTGCAAATTCTACACAGAGGAGGGCAACTGGGATCTGGTTGGAAACAACACCCCCACCTTCTTCCTGCGCGATGTACATAATTTTCCTGACTTAAACCGCGCAGTCAAGCGGGATCCCAGAACCGGTATGCGCTCTGCGCAGAACAACTGGGACTTCTGGACACTTCTACCTGAAACCTTCCACCAAACCACCATCGTGATGTCGGACCGCGGGATCCCCGCCAGCTTCCGCCACATGCATTTCTACGGGGAACACACCTTCAGCTTCTACAACGCCGAGAACAAGCGGGTGTGGTGCAAATTCCATTTTCTCACTCAGCAGGGCATCAAAAACTTAAGCGACGCGGAGGCGGAGGCGCTGATCGCCAAGGACCGCGAGAGCCATGGCCGCGACCTATATAACGCCATCGAGACCGGGGACTACCCGCGCTGGACCATGTACGTGCAGATCATGACGGAGGAGCAGGCGAAGAACCACTACGAGAACCCCTTCGACATCACAAAAATCTGGCGCCACAGAGAGTTCCCGCTGCACGAGGTTGGCGTGCTGGAGTTAAACCGCAACCCGGAGAACTATTTCGCGGAGGTGGAGCAGGCCGCCTTCACCCCGGCCCATGTGGTCCCGGGAATCGGCTTCTCCCCGGACAAGTTCCTGCAGGGACGCCTTTTTGTCTACGGCGACGCGCAGCGCTACCGCCTGGGCGTCAACTACAACCAGATTCCGGTGAACCGCCCCAAGTGTGAGGTCCACGACTACCACCGGGACGGCCTCATGCGCACGGACGACAACTACGGCGGCGCGCCCGCTTACAGCCCCAACAGCCAGGGCGTCTGGTCCGCGCAGCCCGATGTCATGGAGCCGCCGCTCGACCTCACCGGTGCCATGTACGCCTATGACCCCAAGGACGATCCCACCGACGACTGCTTTAAGGCCGGCGGGGAGTTGTACCGCCTGATGACGGAGGAGAAGCGGGCAATCCTGATCGACAACACCGCCCGCAACATCGAGCCCGTGACGGAGAATGTGAAGTACCGCCATGCGGTTCACTGCTACCTGGCCGACGAGGAGTACGGCCGCCGGATCACGGAGGCCATGCATCTGGATATGGACCGGGTGTTGGAGCTGGCGAAGCTGAGCAATAGGGAGTTGGTGGAGGCGACGACGTAGGCTCCAGAACAAATCGACTCGAACCGGAATTACTCAGTCGGAATTTTCTTCCAATGCAATACAGAGATGGCGATTTCCAGGGGGTAACTCCTGGAAATCGCCATCTCTGGGTATAGACAAAACACTGCACAGTCTCGGGCTCTGGCATGGCTCTGGCATGGCTATGACACTGCACGAATCCACCGCCGCGGCATGAGACCAAATCTGCGCCTCTGATCACACGGGAAACAGAATCATGACGGACACCACGGCGATGACACATACGATCACCGAAGGAAGCAATCCTATCTTCAGCAGATCGCGCTGATTGTATCCGCCCGCATCCATCATGGGCGGGATCGCGCCGGTTGCCATGGGAGTCATAAAAGCAGTCAGACTTGCGGCCTGAAGCAGAATCAACGGCCCGATCGGGTTGCACTGCAGGGATTTGCATGTCAAAATGACGATCGGGACAAAGATGTTTGTGACACTCTGGTTCTGCATCACCTGCGTCAGCAAAAATGGAATGATGAAGAATGCCGCATTGATTACATAGCCGTTTTTGGTCGAACCCAGCGCCGACGCAAGAGCACCTCCGATGGCGTCGCCAAGGCCACAGGATACCATGGCTCCTCCTACCGCCAAGGCGGATACCAGCATAAGCACAATACGGACAGGAATTGCCTTAATCGCCTCCTGTGGGTTCAAAACTCCGGTTACCAGCACAAGAGCTGCTCCGGTCATGGCAATCTGCCAATTATCAAACCCGAGGCTGCTCTGAAGAATCAGGGCAATCGTGGTAACCGCAAAGATGCCATATCCAAAAATTTCACGAACCGGTCCAAGAGGCGCAGGGCCTTTGCCATCCTTAGAAACGGACACGCTCTGCAGGGTAATGGGTACAGACGGAGCACTCGGACAGAATTTAGGAGCGATAAAGATGGCATACAGTAACATTGTGATGCTGATAATGATACGCCCCTTAAATGGATCTAACAATCCCATGCTATAAGTACTGTAACCGTAGCTTTCCAGGTAAGCGTTCTGCTGCGCGTAAGTTGTCGCCCCGACGCCGATTGGAAGCACCAGACAGCAGGATACGGCAACCAATGCCAGTGGAAACATGGCCTTAGAGGGGCTGACCTTAAATTCATTGCATCCCGCCGCCAGAAGAGGGGAGACAATGCCGAACACCACCATGGGACTCGGTATCATATTGGTCAGAGCGAATGCAATCAACAGATAACCGGCAAGCATGACAGTAAATTTGCCGCTGCTGACCTTGTACACCAGCGCAGAAATTTTGCTGACTGCCTGTGTTCGGTTGAATCCGGCCGACACGATAAACATTCCAATAATCAGTAGAACGTTTTTATTGGAAAATGCAGCCAGTACTGCATTTGTGTCCATCAACCCACTGTATGTAACCAGCATAATGGAACAGAGGGCGACCACCCCAAGAGTAGTATGGAGCTTATCCGCAAACACAAAGCCGAGAATCATGAACAAGAAAATACCCAGACAGATTATCATTTGTGACGTCATAGCAAATCTCCTTTTCTTCTATTGATCGCGAATGGAACCGTCTCCGTTTAACCTGCACATAACGGGAAATTCCACTGCCGGGAATCTTTTATCCACATCTTCAACCAACTCCAGGCCAAGACCAGGGGTATCCGGCACTGTAACATATCCATTTTCAGCTCGAAAACAGTTTGTAACCAATTCCGACTTCGCATGTCCTCTATCGCCCATCAACGGGCCGTCTGGATCCGGATATTCACAGATAAGCAGGTTGTCGATACTCATGCAAAACTGCATCTCTGCCGCGGTACAAACCGGGGAAAGGGGATTGTGGGGAACCACAGGACACATTTTTGTCTCTGCCAAAGCGGCAATCTTCCTGGCGCCGGTAAAGCCGCCCACAGTTGTCAGGGAAATCCGAACATAGTCCGTTGCATGTTTATCCAGCAGATCCTGGAATTCAAACAGGGTGTGAAGGCGTTCCCCTGTCGCAATCGGGATATTGCTTTTGGAAACGACGTACGCCATCGCATCATTGTTGCCCGGAGGAATCGGATCCTCCACGAACAGTGGGTGTACATCTTCAATCTCATGGATCAGCACAACCGCCTCCGCTGGCAGGGAGCGCCTGTGCAGCTCGATGCACAGATCGATATCATCTCCCACAGCCTCTCTCATCAGATGCACGCGCCGTATGGATTCCTCCATATTCGTCACATGGGTTTTCTCATAGGGCATGGTGACGGGTTCGTCCAAAAAAGGCGACAGATGGCCGACCGCAGTAAATCCCTGCTCTCTGCGAAGTCTGCAGTTTTTCACCAGCTCCTCGTCATTTTTTGCAAAAACATGGGCGTAGACGCGAACCTTATCGCGGCATTTTCCACCGAGAAGCTTATAAATAGGAACTCCGTAATATTTCCCGGCAATATCCCACAGTGCAATGTCAATCGCAGATATTGCTCCCATGACCGCGGAGCCCCGAAAGAAAAATCCCCGAAACATAGCCTGCCACAGATGTTCTATATCGAGAGGATCTTTACCGACTAAAAAGGAAGCAAAATTATTTATCTGCGCCGCTGAAGCCTCGAGCGCTCCAAAGGAACCACTCTCTCCAATTCCAACTAATCCGGTATCGGTTGTGACACGGGCATAACAGTACCGGTCTGTGCGAATTGCCTCAACTTTTGAAATCTTCATAGCATTCTTCTCCTTCTTCGTATTCATCCAAGGCTCGGAACCGGTATACCGCGTTTACAGTTTCTGCGGCCGCTTAAAACTGGGGTTGGGTTTATCCGATCAGACTGGAACCTTGCTGACTGATCTTATTTTACCAGCAGATCTATTTATATAAAAATACCAAAACCCAATGAACCATTAAAAAAAACTATTGTTATCTCTTACAATATATTGTTATGATATAAGTATCAGTATGAACCAAACAGAAGGGATAACAACGGAAATGACGCTAAAACAAATGACATATTTTATCTCAGTATGCCAGACATCGAATCTGACAAAATCGGCTGAAGAGTTGTACATTTCACAGCCAACTCTTTCTGTTGTCATGAAGGAACTGGAACAGGAAATCGGTATCCCCCTTTTTACCAAAAAGGGAAATCGCCTGATATTGACCGAGGCTGGTGAAATCCTCAGGGAAGAGGTTTTGAAAGTTCTCCAACAGTATGAAAACCTGGAGAAGAGAGTCCGCTCCGGCAGCTTGAACCGAAACTATATTCGGTTCGGTTTCTCCACAATCGTGGGAAATACCGTCGCGCCGGAGCTCTGTATCCGGTTCAAAAAAGAACATCCCGAAGTCAGAATTCATACCTTTGAAAATTATGGACATAATCTGCTGCATCAACTGGACAATGACCGGCTGGATGTCGTTGTGACAGGAGGGCACTATGCAGCCAGCGAAGAGTGGGCGGATAAATTTCATACCTATGCGCTGAGGCCTTCAAGCCTGATGTACTATGTTGCCCGAGAAGATCCCCTCGCCTCGAAAAAGGAGGTCACGCTTGAAGAGATCGCGCGCAATCCCAGTATCATGCTGATTGACTCTTACCCCATCGCCAAAAATCTGGAGGAAAATTTTCTGGAACGAAACCTGTCGCTCAATGTGGTCCTGCGCACATCTCAGATGTACACGGTTGAGCGTTTTGTTTCTTTAGGAGTAGGCGGAGGCTTTCTTCCCCCTGAGTCTGCCTCTTCAAACACGTCCATTGTCAAGGTTGAATGTAAAGATTTAGAACTGTTTCAGACAATCCCAACCAATTTATTCTGGAAGAAATCGAGTACCCAATATCCTTCCATTAAAAAATTCGTTGAAACTACAAAAAGAGTATTTCCTGGGAATTCCTAAGATTCGCGGGAATATTGATAAAAAAGGGATTTGCGTTGATATAGATGTCCTGTTACCTATACTGTTGCAATTCCCTTTTTTATACCGTATCACGCCATAACCGCAATCTTCGCCACCACCAACTGTCCTATAGCTAACCCCTCGCCCCCCGGATTTCTGAAATGGCTGGTAGTATCATACACGCCTCCTAACGATGGGTTTAAAAAAAAGCAACCCCGAAGAGCTGCTTCCCATCTTCACTATGCTATATTGTCGTTTTTTTCAACTGCACATCTATGTTCCGTCCTCTATATACACCTCGGAGAGCCTTAACTGTTTTTTCCTCCTCATCCGGAATGTAGAACATGGTTAAATGATACACTGATATCTAGTAAAGCTCTCTGCTCAGCCACGGTTCTTTCCCATACATTTTAATCTTTCCAGCCACATTCGCCAATTTCAAGATGTTTTCTTCCAACGTTTATAGTTCCCTGCCGTATTTTTCCGGTTTCTGAAGACTGAATGCAATATACTCATAAATCCTCCGCAAATCAGAATCTACCTATTCCGTAAATGCTGCATGGTATATCATAGGCCATAATCCTTACGGATTTCAACGTCCATTGGATCACCTCCTATTCTTTGGGTTCTGCTTGCTACACCATTCCCATTGTATCAGTGCCAGCAGATGTCAACCACCTTCTCCCTGGATATGCAAGCGCGCAGCTTAAGGGGTTCGATCATCGCGTTTAGGAGCGAAATGTTCATCTCGTCAAACACCGCTCTCTGTTCGATATCTCCGACTTCAGATGGTCGGGAGGCATGATCACCGCCTCACAGAAGATCCGCTGAAACTCCGGAAAATCAAGTCTACAATTAAAATAATCTTCCAACTACTCATGAATCGTTTTGCCCTCCAGCCGCAGCCCTGCCTGTAAATGCTCCGTCAGTTTCTGGAAGCACTCCTCCACACAGGCGATATACAATTCATCTTTTGTGGCAAAATCGTGGTATATGATCCCCTTCGATAATTTGTTTTAAATTATCACAAATTGACCATGTGGTTAATATTTTATCCATTAAACTTTTACGCACAAAAAACGGATGAGTCCCAGCCGGCATCCGCCGGGGTTCTCACCCGTTTTTCTCTCATCTCTCTATTCTTCCGCGCAAGCTGTCACTTCAACACCACCCGCCACTCATCCCCCTCGACGATATATTGGAACTCCGTGAGCCGGTCGTCCAGCATCACCTGGAGCAGCTCCCCAAAATCGTCAACCGTGTTCAGATACGGCAGATCCGCTTCATTCACCCAGCGCATCTGCCCCTCCTCGGAGGAGACCAGCTCCCCGTCAAATTCCTCCGCCCGGAACAAAAATACAATATACCGCCCTTCCTCGATCGGGAACTGCTTCACCCCGCACAGTCTGGGATTTTTGACAGTCAAGCCGGTCTCCTCCCGCACCTCGCGGATCACCGCATCCACGATGGACTCGCCCGCTTCAATGTGTCCCCCAGGCATAGTGAGGCCCTTCCAGTCCTCCTTGACCCGGTCCTGCAGCAGGTATTTTCCGTCCCTGCGGATCAGACACAGCACCGTCAACTCTACATTTTCCAGTTTTCTCATGTCACATATCCCTGCTCAAAGAGCGGTTCCCTTTTTCGGGACCGCAAATTTTTCCATATCCAGGCCCTCATGAGTGAGCAGCCAGATCTTTTTTTCGATTCCGCCCGCATACCCGGTCAGGCTGCCGCTTGTGCCCACAACCCGGTGGCAGGGGATAATCACAGAGATCGGGTTGTGCCCCACCGCCCCGCCCACGGCCTGGGCCGACATGGTTTTCCGGTTCATCCGCACCGCCATCTCCCGCGCAATTTCCCCGTAGGTGACGACCTGCCCGTAGGGAATCTCGCAGAGGATTTTCCACACCGCCTGCCGGAATTCCCCGCCCTGGGGCGCCAGCGAGAGCTCCGAGACATCCGGCTTCTCCCCGGCGAAATAGCGGTCCAGCCATACATTTGCCTGCTCAAAAATGGCAAGCTGGCTGTTTTCTGTCATCTCCCCCTCCACGCTGTCCCCAAAGTATTTCTGCCCCTCAATCCACAGCCCCAGAAGGGATTCGCCGTCGGAGGCGAGCTTCATCCGGCCGATTGGGGAGAGGTAATCCGTTGTGTAATATTGTCTCATCTGGCTCTCCTTTGTAAAAACATTTAATCGGGTGTTCTCTGTGATTATTATAGCCGAATATTTGCGGAGGTGCAAGTGGTTTTCGAACGTTTGTTCTCATTTATTCTCTTCCAAATTCTTCCCATGAAACGCCTCAAGAAATGCCTCCAAAAACCTTTATCCTGTCTCCCTCGCCGACGGCAACCGCGCTGAGCAGCGGCAGGCGGCGCTCCTGGCCTTCAGCGCTGGGGACAGAAAGGAACCGGATATGCATTTTGAGACAGAGGCTGCGGGAATCAAAATTTTGCTGGACTTAGTTATCATGGGCTGACTGCACCGTAGCCATCCGCGATCACGCCCACGGACACGTGGGCTGCGCCGTTCTCTCCCAGGCGCGGCCCAACCTTACCGGCGCAGGAACCGGCGTCACCACTTCCGTCCTAAACCGCATGGGCCACAAGGATGATGTACCGGCAAAAAGATTTGCCGAGGCCATCGCCTTGCGGACCGGCGGGACAGTGGTCTGCACCTGCGGAATCCACTTGGAGGGCGCCACTGCTGGGCAAATTGAAGAGATTTTGAATGCTTGCGAGGTGTTGTTAGGGAGAGTGCTGGTGGAAATCAGCGAATCAGCCACCTCCAGCTGATCATCACGCTCTTCGGTGTTCGCCCTCACTATTCAACTCCTTCACCATCTGTTTAAGCGCCGTCTCCAGCGTTCCCTCGTAAATTTTCATCGAGCTGCCGAACATCAGGTTCACGGGATAATTAAAATTTTCAACATTGCAGCCTGTCATGTCCCTATACCCTTCTGCTTCTCCGAGGTGTGGAATTTTCTCAATACACGGCCTCACGTCATCCATATAGCCGAAAAGTGCTTTCCCCATCTCAAACCCCATCCCACATTCGAAACCCACATCGTTAGCACATTCGAAACCTCGGTACTCGTTTAAATCCGCCAGCACCGCCCCACAGCTTTCTATCAGGCGGCGGTAATTTTCCGTCAACGCGGCAGCCCGCTCATAGGGATTCGCACACTCTATCTGTTTCATTCCTTCCGCCAGGTCGCAAGGCGTCACAGCCTCAAAGCCATATGATTCAAAGAACCTCTTTATGGAACTGTAAATCTCAGAAGCATTTTCCTCATAGCGATTCAAATCTGCAAGATAGATTCTTCTGTTCTGTGGCGGCTCAAGGCAAACGGCCTTTGCGGCCTCCGGCTCTTCTGCAAGTCCTCGCCCTCTTGCCTTCCACGCCTCCTCCAAGTCCGTCATCAGAACGGCCAGGCAGTCATCAAAATCCCCCTCCACGATTTTCGTGGAGCCAACGACCGTCGGCGCGAACGGCAGTTCCCTGTAGGGCGCCGGTTTTCCCCGTTCATCGCGGACAATATTGCCGCTCAAAACATATTTCTGGTCTTTCCACACCAGCGGCCGCTTATCTCTGGTGTAACCGTAACATTTCAGCCCGTCCGCATAAGCCATGCCAAGTTCATAGACCGTACCGCTGTCCGCCTCAGAGCCCCGGTATGACTCAAGATCGGCGATCACCACCGTCGTCTCCTTCATAACTGTTTTAAGGTCCTCAAATATACTGTCGGCCCGCTTCCGCAGATCTTCGTTGTCCATATCCAGAGGATGATCGTTGGGAAGTGTGACGGCAAACCCCAAGCTCTCAGCCCTTCTCCTCATCGCATCCAGTATCGGGGCGCCCCCCTTATAAAAGCACTCCGGTCCTGCTATGTATATTTTCTCATTTTCAAACACACCGTTCCCCCCGCCTATGCCAGCACAATCCCCATCAACAGCTTTAAGAATCTCTCGTAATTGGCACTCTCGCCGATCTCCACAACAGGGAGATCCTCCCAAACAAAATGGTGCCTGCTGTCGAGCACCGTCATCCCAAGGGTCAGGCCGTCCTTCGTCTCGATTCCCACATGCCCGGCAAATGTTTTAACGAGAGTGGGGTCAATGGCATACCCCACTGCCATGCAGTCGATCACCGCGCAGTATGCCTCAAAACCTCTCTCATTGACAAAGCGGATTGCCTGCAGGAAAAATTTGGCCTCCGGCCTCTGGCTTTGCTCCAGCATATGGATGTCTTTGTCCGTCAGGTTTACATCAAAGTGGGTTGCCACATCCAATCCGAGGGCGACTAGCTTTACCCCCGACTTGTATACAATCTCTGCGGCCTCCGGATCCACGTAGACATTCCACTCGCTCTGCGGCGTATCCCCGGTTGCGTTGGCATAGGCGTATCGGTTAAGTCCGAACGCCCCGGAAATCGCGTAGATCCCCGCAATCATCGGTTTAATTTCCGGCGCCTGCTTCATGGCCATCGCTACATTGCTCATCGGTCCAGTGCAGAGAATGAACACTTCGCCCGGATGGGCTTTGACCGTGTCGATTATCAGCTCTACGGCATGGCGCGGGCAGAGCGGTGTTGCCGGGTCGGGAAGGTTGTTTTCCGCCTGGCCATCCTCCCCGTGAGTAAATGGATCCTTCGGGCGCTTCCGGACCATAGGCTCCGACATTCCTCTGCCCACCGGAATTTCACTCCGGCCGATCAGCTCCAGTATCTTTAACGCATTTTTGCTGGTCACGTCCACCGGATAATTCCCACTGGCGGCCGTAATCGCCATTACCTCCAGAGCTTCCGATTTGCAGGCCATAATAATCGCCATCGAATCATCCATTCCTGGATCACAGTCCAGAATTATTTTCTTTCTACCCATCAGTTCCCCGTCCTCTCCTCCCTATGCCCGGCTTCTGCCTCGCTGCTAATCGACCTGAAAGTGGTCCCCATACTGTCTTACCGCCTCCCTCAGCCGTTCCTTTGCCTCCCCGACCACTCCCCGAAAACAATCCGCCATGATCAGGTTATTCAGCTCAAATGGATCCGTTTCCAAGTCATAGAGCTCATCTAAGTCATCCACATGCGCAATGTATTTATATCTCCCCCACCGAAGCATTCTCTGCGGGAACTCCCGTTTATAGCAGCCAAAGGTCTCACACATCAGCTGTTTTCGCGGCTGGCCTCCCAGCAGGTTGACCCCGTCCATGGTGTATTCCGGTCGAACGCCTGCCGCGGCCAGAATCGTCACAGGCAAATCCAGATTGGAAGCCAGATCCCGGCAATGTTCCCCCTGAAGGATATGGCCGTCCCAACGCATGACCATGGGAATTTTCATCGTCTCCTCGACCATAAGCGTTTCTTTGTTGAACAGACCTCCATGAGCCCCCACAATATCCCCGTGATCCGCGGTGAGGATGATCAGCGTGTTTTCAGCCAGAGACAGACTCTCCAACTTGTCAACCACACGGCCCAGAGCGTCATCCACCATCATTGCATGCTCATAGCTTCTGGCCAGCACCCTGCTTGTCTGCGTCCAGTCCATTCCGTCCATGCAGCTCCAAAACTGTTTGGAGTAGGCATAGTTTGACGGCTTATTCTCGTATGTCTCCCCGAAGCTGGGATGCTCGGCCAGCTTTTCAGCGTCCACACTGCCATAAAAAGGATCCGCTACATCATATGGATGGTGTGGCCCCCAAACATCCACTTTCAGCAAAAACGGCTCGTCACTCTGACCCCCGGCATACTCATCCAGCCAACGGCACGCTAAATCCGAGATAAAATACGCCTCATGCGTCTCCTTTGGCGTCAGAAGGTGCCCGGCCGCGTGGTGAGGGCCGAATGCCATCTCATGGGGTCTCGTCAGATCAAAAATCTTTCCCACTGTTTCCGGCTCATCCGCACTCCAGAGGATTTTCACCTCCGGCTTATGTAAATGGTACCTCTCAAGGTATCGCCTGTATTCTTCCGTGCGCAGCGGCGCCCCATACCAGGGCAGACTGAAGCCCTCCCACCCAAAATCAGCCGCAGTTTTGGATCCCCCATACCATTTTCCCATCTGCACGATCCGGTAGCCCGATTTTTTGAGCGCCCATGCAAACAGCTCCTCCGGACGGTCAAAGTCAAGACGGGTGTCTTTCTCCAGGGGAGAGTGCTCATCTTTGGCCGGATTCAGCTCCATTTTGTGGTGATGCGGGTACATTCCGGTCAACATCGAGGCCCGCGCAGGCGTGCACAGAGGACAAACTGTGTAAGCCTCCTCATATGTACGTCCCGCCTGGGCCAGACGCTCATAGGTTTTCAAACCACCCCTGTACTCATTCTGATATTGATAATGGTTGGCAAATACCTGATGATCCGTCGTAAGCCATACAATGTTTGGTCTTTTTTCCATAATTTCCTCCTCAACTCTTTAGCGCTCCTTCTGTCATCCCTCCAATAATCTGCTGCTGCAAAAGAGCGTATATGATGATCATAGGAATAATCGATATCATAATTCCGGCACACAGAGAGCCGTAATTGACGATGTACTCGCTTCGCAAAAGCATAATTCCCTGGGTGATTGTCTGCATCGTCTGCTTCAACAGAATGACATAGGAAAACAGGAAGTCATTCCAGGAATTGATGAAGGTTATGACCGCCACGGTAAATAAGGATGGCTTTGACATGGGGAGCACAATCAAAAAGAAGATGTGGTACAAGCTGGCTCCGTCCACGGTGGCCGCCTCCTCCAATTCCAGCGGGAGATCGCGCATAAAGTTCGTGATAATGAAAATATTCAGTGATATGTTGCTGGCGATCAGCACCAGAATCAGGCCCCACAAATTGTTCAGCAGATTCATGGTTTTCAGGATCATGAATGTGGGAATGAGCAGTGTGTGGATGGGAATCATAAGTCCCAGCGTAAATAAACTCAGCATGCGCTCCCTGTGGCGCACCACTCTCACAACACAGTACGCCGCCATCGCGCAGGCCATCACGCAGATGGATACTGTGGCGATGGAAACGATCATGCTGTTCAAGAAGTTGCGCGGAAGCTGGCTTCGACCGATCACGTACTTGTAATTCTCAAAATTCAGTGCTTTGGGAAATGCAAAAGGATTCGTCAGTATATCATAATTGTCCCGGACAGAGCTGAACAGGATCCAAATGAAGGGGTAGAAAAAAATCAAAAGAAAAAATAGCATGATCAAATATTTGATCCCCACAGCCAGCCTCCTGACACCGTTTACCTTTTCCTTCACAGCTGTACCTCTCTTTCATTATCACACATCAACTTTCTCACTCTCTGTCTCTCAGGACAAACCGGTTTATGAAGAACGTGATGGCCAGCGTGTAAACCATAATTGTCATAGTAATCGCGCTCCCATATCCAAACCGGCTCTCCGAGAAGGCCGTCCGCAGCATGTACAGCGCCACATAGGAGGAGGTCACCCCCGGCCCTCCCTCCGTCAGAACCATCGGGTGTACAAATGCCTTGAGGGCGCCTGTGAGCCCCAGCACCAGACAGATCCGGCATGCATTCTTTGCCAGTGGCAGTGCGATGTAGAAGAATGTCTGTACGGTATTGGCGCCGTCAATCTGGGAGCTCTCAAACATTTCCTTCGGTATCCCCTGCAGCCCTGCCAGCATAATGACAAAATAATATCCGATAAACTGCCATATCTGCGGCACCATCACCGCCCCCAGGACGGTATCCTTGTTGGACAGCCATGCTACCTTGTCATGGATAATCCCAAGCTTCATCAAAATGGGGTTGACGATCCCCACTTCCCCATTGTAGAAGAGGGAGAACATGACGCCTATGATAATAGGCGCCACTACCGTCGGAAGGAAATAGACGGTCCGACATAATTTCATCCCGAAACGGGACCGGAATACCATGTAGGCCAGCACAATTGCCAGCGGCACCTGCACGAACGCGCTGGCCAACACTAACAACACGGTATTCCTGAGCACTTGCCAGTAATTCTGGTCGTGAAGAATCTGAATATAATTGTCCAGTCCAAGAAAATGCATTTTTCCCACAACGTTCCAGTCGGTAAAGCCGATTCCAAAGGACGTCACAATCGAGATAATGATAAACAAAAGGTACAGGGACAACGCGGGGGCCAGAAATACAGTTTTGAATAGACGGTTATTCCTTCTCATCATGATATTCTCCCTGCCGTTTTAATGCTTTGTTTTATCCAGCTGCGCCTGCACTTTCTGGACAAATTCGTCCGCGTTGATAATACCGGCATACAGCTCATCCAGAGCCGTCCGGTATACCACATCGGATTCCGTGTCGGGCAGAACAGATGGTACATATTTGACGATCTTTTTTCCCTGCACAAAATCGTACACCTCGCCGTACAGCCGGCTCACCTTGCTCTTATCAATCTTTACCGTATTTTTGGCGGAGAACCAGCCCGATTTATAAGTAAACTCCTCATGAAGTTTGTCAGAATTTAAAAAATCTAATATTTCGATCATCGCTGCCTGCTTTTTCGGATCCTCAAATGATTTCTTATTGATGCACCAGCAGCCTCCCTGTCCTCCCGCAGTGATCGTGTTCGGATCCACATCCGCTCCCTCAATCTTTGGATACGCAATCACCACGGACTTGTCCAGGACTGCCTCGGAAAAGGTTACAATCCGCTCCGCCTGCGTCCAGACCAATGCCGCTTTTTCCTGATCGTAGAGCGCGGTCTGCATGTCCCAGCTTCCGTTCGCTACCGTGTCATCCGGGAATATGCCATCCTTGCGCATGGTTTCAATCGCTTTTGCCGCTCCATAAATAGAGACTCCTGAGAAATCCCCCTTCTGCACGGCTGCCGCATCCGCATCATTGGAGGAGAACATTCCCCACAGATACCCAAAAAATGTGTGGCCGGGGGCCCCGCCCTTACTTCCAATCGACTGCGGAATATAGCCGTTTTCCCGCAATATCTTCGCGTCGGCCCGCCATTCCTCATAATTCGTCGGAATCGCAATGCCGCACTTATCAAATATTTCCTTATTTGCCATGCCGAAGGATATTGTCGTATCCGTCGGAACGGCTAGTGGAATATCGTCCACCGTGACGAAAAACCATGAATCGTCCTTGTAATCCTCTGCTTTTACCGTAGGGGACAACTTGAAGTAATCTCTCACATCCAACAATGCTCCACTCTCAGCGAACTGCGCCAGACCCGCGGGCTCCGCTGAATTAAAAAAGATATCCGGAAGATTGTCCGAAGCCAGATCCAGCTTCAGCTTATTTCGGTAATCTGTGACCCCGCCAGTCAAAGCGATTCCTTCCAGATCCAGCTCAATCGTATCCTTGTGCTCCTCCATAAATTCTCCCAGAAGGCGCTCCCACGGCTCCAGATTGGGGCTGGCTCCCACGTAACCGTGCTGGATTCGAATTTTCACCGGTTCCTGTTTGGCTTCTGTCTGCTTACCCTCTGCCTCTGTTTTCGCCTTCTCTCCCCCTGTTCCGGCCGGTTGTTGGTTTCCAGAGCACCCAGCCAACCCGGACAGCATCATCAGGCTCATCCCCATCGCAATCCATCTCATTCTCCTTCTCATACATGTACCTCCTCCATCACCAACTTACTCTGTGCATCTATACCTATATCTATAGTTTATCAAACTGCAATCACTCTTACCGTATTAAAAACCAACACTTTTGTGGCAATATCAGGAAAAATGAGACAAAAAAAGAGAAACAACAGCAAAACTTCTGTTTTAGTGTTATTTCTCATCATCTGAATACTCTATTTTTCCACTCTGTACTGCTGCAATGTGCGCCCAGTGTGCTTTTTATATATTTTGCTGAAATATCTCCAGTCATTATAGCCAACCTGTTCCGCGATCTCATAGACTTTCAGGTTGGTAGTATCCAACAATTTCTGGGCCTGTTCCACGCGCAGCTGCGTCAGATACTCCGTAAAGCTCTTCCCCATGGACTGATGGAAGAGTTTTCCAAGATAATTGGGACTCAAACCGATTTTCTCTGCGGTCACTGTCAGAGACAGGTTGCTGTCTCCCAGATTCGCTTTTACATACCCCAGCGCCTGATTCACCTCCGCGCGCACGTTGTCCTCCCACATAAAGTCATGCCAGAGCTCCTCCAGGAAGTGTAACACCTCATCCGAACAGCCCGCATGGCGTATCCGCTTGAACACAGAAAGGTGAAGCTCCTGCGCTTTCGCATCCGGTATATTTTCCAGGTGTTTTTCTTTTATGATCTCATTTGCCAGCATGGACGCCGCCTCGCTGAACTCTTCTCTGTTAAACCGAAAGTCCTTTGCCTGGCTGCGCAGCTCGTCCATGGACTGCCCGATTCCCTTTCTCGCCGCGGACAATCCCACCAGCCACGGCTGTGTCTCATCTCCCTTGCGCAGCACCTCCTCACAGAATAACAGTGTTCTGTCATTGGCGAAAAAGCGTTGCTCCACCGCAGCAGCAGCCTGCCCGTAGGAACGTCTCACCTCGCTCAGACAATCGACAAAGCCCCCTATGCCGATCCAGATTCTGCGCCCCGTGGCCTTTGAGATTTCAGATGCCAGCTTTCCCGCGAACTGCCTGCATGCGTCGCTTCTCTTCATGCGGCTGCCGAAAAAAGTACAGATGACCACATGCCTGGAGGGAGAACGATAGAGCGTCTCCCCTCTGCACTCCTGGTTCAACACATGAAGAATCTTTCTGCTGATTCTTTCCCCCTCGTCATAGCTCAAGTCCTCCCCGGTCTCCATCAGCTGCAGAACCAAGACTACACCGCCTGTGTAATCCAGATTCAGGCCGTAGACATCCCGGTAGCGCTCATAGTCCGGCTCCGTGAACGCCTTTCCCTCCAATATACTCCACAGCAATTCTCCCTTCGCTGCCTTGGTGGTCTCCTCTAAAAATGTCGGAGGTACGCGCATCACCTGCTCTTTCCAGCGCTTTTGGTCAATCCGCTCCTTCGCCTTGAGGATGGCATTTTGAATGTCCTCCGGCAGCATCTTGGGCTTAAACAGGTAGGCACAAACCCCATATTCCTCGGCCAGATGGCGATATTCCGGAGTATTGTGGCAGCTGAGGATAATCACTTCCGCATCGCAGCCCATCTGCCGTATGGCTTCGATCAGTTTAAACCCATCCTTGTACGGCATCCGGATATCCGTCATAATCAAATCCATTTTGATCCGCTTCAGTATTTCCAGCGCGTCATTGGCATTGGAGGCCTCCAAAGGCTCGTTAAAGCCGTGATAGTGCCAGTCGATGCAGTTTTTTACCCCGACCTTTACCAGATACTCATCGTCCACAATCATGAAATTATACAATTTCACCCTCTGTTCCTCCTTCACCGGTCTCTGTCACACGCGGGATACGGATCCGAACGCAGGTTCCCTCGCCCGGCCTGCTCTCGATCTCCAGGCCATAGGCCGCACCAAAATTCATTTTCAGGCGCTTCTGTATATTCATTATACCGATGCCGGAAAACCCTTTTTTATTGGGCGCCTCCATCCCGATTCCATTGTCAGCTATCGTCAACACTAAATCATTCTCTTCCACATAGCCGTCTATGATAATCCGGCCGTCAAACTTATTCTTCGCAAAGCCGTGAAGAATCGCATTTTCGACAATCGGCTGGAGAATAAATTTCAAAATCCGGCAGTCCATCAGCTCCTCTTTCTCTTCAATCCGGTAATCTACGTCGATCACGCCTCCATACCTGAGACTTTGTATATCAATGTAGTTGCGTATAAACTGGATTTCCTGGCTGAGCTTTATATATTTGTCATTGATATTGCAGCTGAACTCCAGCATGTCCACCAGGTTCACAATCGCCTTGGCTATGTGGGGGACATTTTCAGTCAATGCCATCCACTTAATCCCCTCCAGCACATTGTAAAGGAAATGTGGATTAATCTGAGCCTGAAGCGCTTTTATCTCAGCCTCTGACTTTTCCTTCTCCTCAAGAATATTCGCCTCCATCAGCGTTTGGAGCTGATGCGACATCTTGCATAGGCTGTCCCCCAGTGTCTGGAATTCCTGATAGTGCGTGACCGGAATTTCCAAATCAAACGTTCCCTCGCTCAGACGTACAAATGCATGGTTCATATGCTTCAGTGGTGTCAGGATCTTCCTGTACACAGCCACTGCGATTGTCAGGGACACTAACCCCATGATGAAGCCTAAAAGCAGGAGCAAACGCTCCATTTTGTGCATTTTCTGTATATATGCCTGGTTGCTCACCACCGCTTCCAGAACACAGCCGCTCTTCGGAAGTCCGTATGAAAACGAAAATACCCCCTCTTCTGTGCTGTCTGTAATCTCCACCGTCTCCCCCCAGCGGTACAGCACGGTCTCATCACCGCTCTTCAGGCAGATATAGAGAGGATCCAAAACATTGAGCCCCTCCAACACCTCTTCATATTTCTCGCTTGGGATATCAATCTGAATCACGCCGCCCTCCGGCGCATGGCGATAGGGGGCGACTGAATAGACAAAGCTGATTTTCTCATCCGCCGTTCTCGCCATAGGGCGAATCCCAATATAGGAGTCACTGTGGGCAGGTACGATGAAAAGCCCCCTCGGAACTTCCTTTTCCCCGATCCACTGATGGTACATGTTCCATAAATTTTCGCGGCTGGCTGCTGAGTTGGTCGAGTACAATTTCGCGGAATTATAGAGATAAATATCAGAAATGCTGCCGAACGACTGTTTTAAAATGGACATCACCTCATCTGTCTTTCTGGTTGCCGTCAACCCTTCCAGAGAGCTGTTGTCATAGCCTGTGTCAAACGCATCATAGTAGACAATAAACGAAAAAAGCTTCTGGATTGTCTCATCCAGCTGAGTATTCACAAAATCCAACTGCAATCCTACCTGCTCAATTGTCTTCTCATTATAAGTATTGACATCATCTGTGACAAACCGTTTCAGTTCACGGTGAAACAGTAAATTGGCAAGCAGGACTGGCAAGATAGCCAGTATCAAAAACACAATCACTAAATCCACACTCAGACGCCGTTTCATCTTCCCCCGCCCCACAATATCCCCCTCCCGATATGATGCCGCTTATCTGTTAATTTTCTATTATATACAGTTTTT
>USJW01000017.1 GCA_900555045.1 uncultured Clostridium sp.
TCTCCGAGCCTGTAACCCAGGCCACCCTGCGAATCGTCAAGGTGTTCTGGAGCCTGGACTCCAACCTGGCCTACAAGAGACACTTCCCGGCTGTGAACTGGCTGACCAGCTACTCCCTGTACGTGGACACCATGGAAAAATGGTTCAACGCCCAGGTGGAGAGCGACTGGACCGAGCTTCGCGGACGCCTGATGTTACTGCTTCAGGAGGAGGCCGAGCTGGATGAGATCGTGAAGTTAGTTGGTATGGACGCACTGTCCGCACCGGACCGCCTGAAGCTGGAGGCAGCCCGCTCCATCCGCGAGGACTTCCTGCACCAGGATGCCTTCCACGAGGTGGATACCTTCACATCCTTAAAGAAGCAGCACATGATGATGCAGCTGGTGCTGGCGTACTACGACCAGGCCGGCGAGGCGCTGGGCAAGGGCGTGAACATCGAGCGCCTGGTAAATCTGCCGGTGCGCGAGACCATCGGACGTTTCAAATACACGCCGGAGGACGGGCTGGACGCAGCGTTTAACGACATTCTCGACACGCTGCGCGCGGAAATTAACGACGAGCTGAGCAGAAAGGAGGACTTCTAATGCCGAAAGAATACAGGACAATCGAAGAGGTTGCCGGTCCCCTTATGCTGGTCCGCGGCGTTACCGGAGTGACCTACGATGAATTAGGAGAAATTGAGCTTGCCAGCGGTGAGAAGCGCCGCTGCAAGGTTTTGGAAATTGACGGAGGGAATGCGTTAGTTCAGCTGTTTGAATCCTCCACGGGTATCAACCTGGATTCCAGTAAGGTCCGTTTCCTGGGCCGTACCATGGAGCTTGGCGTGTCCGAGGATATGCTGAGCCGTATTTTCGACGGACTGGGCCGTCCCATCGACGGCGGTCCCGACATCCTGCCTGAGAAGCGCATGGACATCAACGGCCTGCCGATGAACCCGGCGGCCAGAAGCTATCCCCAGGAGTTCATCCAGACCGGCGTATCCGCCATCGATGGACTGAACACCCTGGTTAGAGGCCAGAAGCTGCCGATCTTCTCCGCTTCCGGTCTGCCCCACGCAAACCTGGCTGCGCAGATCGCACGTCAGGCGAAGGTGCGCGGCACAAGCGATCCCTTCGCGGTTGTGTTCGCCGCCATGGGTATCACCTTCGAGGAAGCTAACTTCTTCATGGAGAGCTTCAAGGAGACCGGCGCGATTGACCGAAGCGTTATGTTCATCAACCTGGCGAACGACCCGGCCGTTGAGCGTATCGCAACCCCGCGTATGGCTCTGACCGCGGCCGAGTACCTGGCCTTCGAGAAGAACATGCACGTGCTGGTTATCCTGACCGACATCACCAACTACGCCGACGCCCTGCGTGAGGTTTCCGCCGCACGTAAGGAGGTTCCGGGCCGCCGCGGCTACCCGGGCTACATGTACACCGACTTGGCTTCCCTGTACGAGCGCGCAGGCCGCCAGAAGGGCAAGAACGGATCCATCACCATGATCCCGATCCTGTCCATGCCCGAGGATGACAAGACCCATCCCATCCCCGACCTGACCGGCTACATCACCGAGGGCCAGATTATCCTGAGCCGTGAGCTGTACCGCAAGGGCGTTACCCCGCCCATCGACGTGCTTCCCAGCCTGTCCCGTCTGAAGGATAAGGGTATCGGCGAGGGCAAGACCAGAGCGGACCACGCCAACGTGATGAACCAGCTGTTCGCAGCATACGCCCGAGGTAAGGACGCCAAGGAATTGATGGTTATCCTGGGCGAGGCGGCGCTGACCGATATGGATAAGCTGTACGCCAAATTTGCCGACGCATTTGAGAAAGAGTACGTTTCCCAGGGCTACTATGCCAACCGCGATATCGAGGAGACCATGGAGATCGGCTGGAAGCTGCTTCGCATCCTGCCCCGAAGTGAGTTAAAACGTATCAAGGACACCTATCTGGATCTGTACTACGACGAGAAGTAACTGGCGGACTCGTAACGAAAGGAAGTTGACAGAATATGGCTGCAAAACATGTGAACCCTACGCGTATGGAGTTGACACGCCTGAAAAAGAAGCTGACCACAGCCGTGCGCGGCCATAAGCTTCTGAAGGATAAGCGGGATGAGCTGATGCGCCAGTTCCTGGAGCTGGTGCGTGAGAACAAGGCCCTGCGCGAGAAGGTGGAGGCCGGGATCGCCGCCGCGAACCAGAACTTTGTTCTGGCCCGCTCCGGCATGACGGACGAAGCCTTAAACGTGGCCCTGATGGCTCCCAAGCAGGAGGTCTACCTAGAGTCCGAAACCCGCAACGTCATGAGCGTGGAGATCCCGGTGTTCCACTACAAGACCCGGACCTCGGACGCCAATGACATCTACTCCTACGGATATGCGTTTACTTCCAGTGATCTGGACGGCGCGGTGAAGAGCCTGGCGGACCTTCTGCCGGATATGCTGCGCCTGGCCGAGATCGAGAAGTCCTGCCAGCTGATGGCCGCGGAGATCGAGAAGACGAGACGACGCGTGAACGCTCTGGAGCACGTGATGATTCCTGAGACCCAGGAGAGCATCCGGTATATCACCATGAAGCTGGATGAGAACGAGCGAAGCTCCCAGATCCGCCTGATGAAGGTGAAGGACATGATGCTGGAGGAGGCCCACCATTACAGCGCCAGGGAAGTGGCGGCGGTAGTGGAGGACGTTTAAAAGAGAGATAGAAAGAAAATAAAAAAGCGCTGATTCAGTCTTGAGGAATATGCAAGGTTGGGTTGGCGCTTTTTTTGAAATTCAGGGGGAGGGAGCTCATGGTTCTCTGCGGGGGCCGGGTCTAGGCGCAGAGCGGCTCCTCCGCTGGGGATTGGGAGGGCCGTTTTTGGTGATTGGGATAGCCATATTTGGGGTGGGACGGCCGTATTGGAGTAATGAGCGGGGGGATTAGAAATTAATTCTCCAAAACAATTGAAAAAAATTGGTAAATTTAGTATGATAAAAAGAAAAAGTGGTGTAGGCGTATGGAGACATTGATCGCTGGTAACATAGGCTATTGGACGACGGATATTATAAAACGAACGTTTGGGGAAGATCACGTTGTAATTGTAGCTGCGGAACCGTTACAGCTGGAGGGAAGCAATCTGACTTGCTTTCCTTTTTCTATTATGGACGAAAAATTTGAGTCCATTTTCTTTAACTATGATTTCGATCGGGTGATCTATGTGTCCGACTACCTGACCTTCCACGGGCAGCCCCGCGCGGAGGTGGAGGAGCTGCGGCGCCTTCTCAGGCTCTGCCAGCGGTCGCAGACCCAGCAGCAGATCGCAATCCTTCTGTCCCAGGAGGCCTGCGCCAACATCCGGACCGGAAAGACGGTGATGCTGCAGTCCGAGGAGGAGCTCTGCCGGTACTACGCGGAGGTCTATTATCTGCCGGTGAAAATCATCCGCTGCCCGTTTTTGTGTTCCGCACAGAACCCGACGGACTATTTCTACCGGATGTTCCAGCGGATCGAGGAGGAGCAGAAGGTGGAGATTGCGGAGAATCCGGAGCAGCGCACCAACTTTATCCGCCTGGAGGAGGTTGGGGAGTTCCTGTTCCGGCTTTTTGACGATTGGGACGGGAAGACGGAGACCCTCAACCTGTTCGGGTGTTCAAAGACAACCTTTGCCGACCTGGCCGCCGGAATCGAGAAGACATGCCCCGGCGTGAAGGTGGAGTTCTTGAAGAAGACGCCGCTCCACAACCTGAATCTGGGCGAAAACTATGTGCGGAGCCGGCTGGGGTGGTTTGCGGTTGAGGATGTGGCCCTCGACGTGGAAGCTCTGTACCGGGAGTACCGCCACGAGACGAAAGAGAACCTGCCCCTGTGGAAGCGGGTGCGCGAGCAGGTGATGGGGATGAAGACCGGGCTCATGCTGGTGGAGCTGGTGGTCGGGTGGATTCTGGTGGAAGCCCTGATCCGCCTGCTCTCCGGGACGGCCCAGTTTGGCAACATCGACCTCAGGCTTCTGTTCATCGTGGTCATGGGCAGTGTGTACGGGATGAACGCGGGCGTCACGGCCGCCTTTTTGGAGACGGTGGCCGCCGGGATCTCTTACGTGGACCGGGGGATCAGCTGGCAGATGATTTTCTACGAGCCCTCCAACTGGGTTCCCTTTATCCTGTATTTCACGGTCGGCGCCATCTGCGGCTATGTCAAGCGCCGCAACGAGGACACGGTGGCCTCTTTAAAGAAGGAGCGGGATCTCCTGGCGGACAAGTACCGGTTCACCAGGACGCTGTACCAGGAGGCGCTTGAGTACAAGAGCCAGTATAAAAAACAGATTATCGGCAGCCGGGACAGCTTCGGCAAGATCTTTGAGGTGGTGCAGAACCTGGACACGGTGGTGCCGCAGGAGATCTACGCCCAGTCCATCGCCATCATCGAGGACGTGCTGGACAACCGCTCCATAGCCATCTACTCCATCCGCGACCCCCAGTCCATCTTCGGACGTCTGGAGGTTTCGTCCCACTTGATTGACCGAAACCTTGCCAAATCCATCCGGCTGGAGCAGTTCTCCGCCGCGGTGGACACCCTGAAAAAGGGTGAAATCTGGGTCAACACGGAGCTGCTGCCGGATTACCCCATGTACATAGCGGGCGTTAAGAACCGGGAGGGCGAGCTGATCCTGATGATCATGATCTACCGGGCCAGGTACGACCAGCTGGGAATGTACTATGCGAACCTGTTCCGCATCATCTGCGGCCTGATCGAGAGCTCCTTCAGAAAGGCGTGGGACTACCAGAATGCGGTGCGCGAGAAGGTCTACATCGACGACACGGTGATCGCCAACGAGGAGTACTTTGCCAGACAGCTGAGCCTCTACCACAACATGCTGGAGAGCGGAATCGCCTCCTACGGGCTGATCCAGATCGCCCCGGCCGGGCGGAGCTTAGAGCAGATGGACAGCCTGCTGCGGACCAGAACCCGCGAGACCGACCTGTTGGGGCGCGGGAAGGACGGAAACTACTATCTGCTGCTGTCGCAGGTTGACAACAGCAGCGTTGGGATTGTGATGAAGCGCCTGACGGACCTGGGGCTGTCCTGCCGCCAGGTGAGCCAGATGTATGAGAATGTGGAGGCGCAGCAGTAGATGATGACATTGGTGATTGTGACCACGGTGCTGGTGCTGCATCTCCTGTGCTGCGTGGCCATGTGGATTCTCGCGGGAATGGGAATCTTTAAAATCCCGCGCATATGGGCCGTGATCGCCTGCTTTCTGCCGTTCTGGGGGGAGCTCGGAGCGTTGGCCCTGCACTGGTACCGGTCCGGGAAGCGCTCGAGCAAGAAGCGCACCTACATGGACGAGACCGGATTTGTGAGCGACATATACCAGAACGTGGCGGCGGACGAGGAGGATCACGGGGTGATCCCGCTGGAGGAGGCGCTGAGAATCAACGACTCCGCGGTGAAGCGGACCATGATCATGGATATCCTAAACGAGCAGCCGGACCAGTATATCGGCCTCCTCAAGGAGGCCCGGAGCAACGACGACGTGGAGGTTGTGCACTACGCCACCACGGCCATGTCGGAGCTGTCAAAGGACTACGACTTGCAGCTGCAGAGCATTGAGGCGGAGTATGCGGCGAACCCGGATGATGTGGAAGTGATGGATCGGTATACCCATTTTTTGGAGGAATATATCGGCAAGGAGCTGGCCCAGGGCCAGTTTTTGACCATGCAGCGAATCCAGTATGGGCGCCTTTTGCAGAAGCAGATTGACCGGGAGCCCACGCTGGAGCGGTATCTGAAGCAGACGAATAACTCGCTGGAGCTTAAAAATTACGGGGAAGCCGCGGGACTGTTAGATATCATGGAAAAAAGGTGGGCGGATCAGGAGTCGGTCCTGCTGCTGCGCATCCGCTGCCTGGCTGAGCAGGGAAATGGAAATGAGATACACCGTCTGATCCGCACGATTCCTGAGCGTGGAATTTACCTGACCAGCGAGGGGAAACATGTCGTGGAATTCTGGAGCAAGGGGGGTGAGGCGCTGTGAAGCGGGAGCAGAACCGCCGGTTTGGCCGGCTGTTGGAAGTGCTTTTATGTTTTATGGGCCTGGCTCTTTTTGTGCTGGCGGAGCGCGCCGGCCTGCGCTACCAGGGAGCAAATTACCAGGATCCGTATCTGCCGGAGGCAGAGAGCTATAACTGGAAGGATCCGGGGGATCAGAAGGACTGTCTGCTGGTGTACCGCTCAGGGGCACTGGACAGTGAGAAAGCCCGAAACCAGCTGCAGTTTATTCTGAAGGACATGAGAGTGGGCTATGAGGAGTGGGATATGGAGACCTCGGGCCTGCCAAAAACAGACCCATACCAGACGGTCATCCTGGCTGTCTCAGATCTGTCACCGTTCGGCGAGCATATTCTTGACTTATGCCGCTGGGTGGATCAGGGCGGAAGGCTGATGTTTGCGCTGCCGCTGCAGAAGGAGCGGACCATGGACTTGATTGCCGCCAAAATCGGTATTGAGGAGTCAAACTACGAGTACGTGGAGGTGGATTCGGTCATTCCGGAAGCCGATTTTATGATCGGGGGAGGTCGACCGTTTGCAATTACGGATCCCTATGAATCGTCCGCAATGATGCGCGTGGATGAATCCTGTCATGTGTACGTAAAAGCTGAGGACAGCGATGTCCCGTTAATCTGGTCGAGAGATTACGGGGCGGGGCGCTTTGTGGTAACCAATCTGGGCTTTATGGATAAGGCATACAGGGGATTTTACTCCGCGGCTTATAGCCTGCTGGAGGATATTTGCGTGTATCCGGTGATCAATGGCTCCGCATTTTATATTGACGATTTCCCATCTCCGGTGCCCCAGGGGGACGGCACCTACATCCGCCGGGATTACGGGATGTCTATCTCGGATTTTTACAGCAATGTGTGGTGGCCGGATATGCTGGATTTTTCGAAGGAATATCAGCTTCGCTATACCGGGCTGATTATCGAAAACTATGAGGATCAGACTTACGGGGAGCTCGCCAGGAACGGAGATATTTCGCGCTATCAATTTTTCGGAAATATGCTGCTCTCGAAAGGCGGAGAGCTGGGGCTTCACGGCTACAATCACCAGCCGCTTTGCACATCCGATTTCGTCTATACGGACGATCTGGGGTATAAGACATGGGAAAGCCTGGATGAGATGCAGGACGCGATGGAGGAGCTGATTGAATTCTCCAAGGGAGTTTTTCCGGGGGAACATTTTGAGGTATATGTTCCGCCCTCCAATGTGCTTTCGCCGGAGGGAAGGACCATGCTCGCCGAGGAATTCCCGGAGATTCGCTGTATTGCCAGCATCTACTTTCATGGGGAGGACGAATATGAGCAGGAATTTGAGGTGGCTGATGACGGCATGGTGGAGACGCCCCGTGTAATATCCGGCTGTGAAATTGGGGATTATATGCAGCTTGCAGCGCTGTCGGAGTTGAATTTACATTTTGTGAACTCTCATTTCATGCACCCGGACGATCTTTTGGATCCTGACCGTGGTGCAGCGATCGGTTGGAAGGCGCTTAAAGGCACATTCTCCAACTATTTAGACTGGCTGTATCGCTCGGCTCCGGAGATTCGCAATCTGACGGGAAGCCAGATGGGCGGAGCGGTGCAGCGCTACTGCGCCACTGGCCTGTGGAAGATGGATACACCGGACAAGCTGTATTTGACGGTGGACGGTCTGTATGATGAGGCCTACATGTTTGTGCGGGTAAACAGAGGGGATGTGGGGGCTGTCAAGGGTGGAGAGCTGACCCATCTAACCGGAAACTTATACCTGCTGCACGTGACCGACAGCGAAGTGGAATTAGAACGGAACAGGTGAACAATGTGAGAATATGCTTGATTTTGGAGGGCTGCTACCCGTATGTGCACGGGGGCGTGTCCACCTGGATGCACCAATATATCCAGGAAATGAAGGAGCATGAGTTTGTACTCTGGGTGATCGGCGCCTATGAGAAGGATCGGGGAAAATTTGTGTACGAGCTGCCTCCGTCGGTGAAGGAGGTCCATGAGGTATTTCTGGACTCCGCTCTGCAGGTTCGGGCTGAAAAGGGAAAAAAGTACGTTTTTTCTGAAGCTCAGGTGCAGGCGCTAAAGGCGCTGATGGATTGCCAAAAGCCGGACTGGGATCTGCTGTTTGAGCTGTATCAGGTAGAAAAGATGAATCCTACCGGATTTCTGATGAGCGAGGCATTTTTGGATATACTGACCCAGCTGTGTGAGGAAAAATACCCGTATATGGCGTTTGCGGACGCCTTTCACACGATGCGCTCCATGCTGCTGCCGGTGCTCTATCTCTTGGGGCAGGAGGTGCCGAAGGCGGATCTCTATCACTCCATCGCCACCGGTTATGGCGGCCTTTTAGGCGCCATGGGCCACTATCTCTACAAAAAGCCGCTCATCATCACGGAGCACGGGATATACACGCGGGAGCGCGAGGAAGAGATTATCCGTGCCAAGTGGGTAGTCCCGTCCTTCAAACAGCAGTGGATCCGCTTCTTCTATATGTTGTCCAGCCTCGCCTACGACAAGGCGGCGAGAATCACCAGTCTTTTTACCAACGCCCGGAATATACAGGCGGATATCGGAGCGGATCCGAACAAGTGTCTGGTGATCGAGAATGGAATCAACTACGACCGTTTTCAGGCGATTCCGATCAAGGAGGAGGACGGATGGGTGGATATCGGCGCAGTGGTGCGTCTGGCGCCGATCAAGGATATCAAAACCATGATCTATGCTTTCTACGAGCTGAGCTCCAGGGTTTCCAATGTGCGGCTGCATATAATGGGCGGTGTTGACGACGAGAAGTACGCGGAGGAGTGCTACGAGCTGGCGCGCCAGCTGAAGCTGGATAACCTGTTCTTTACCGGACGGGTGGACGTGGTAAAATACATGGAAAAGCTGGACTTTACAATCCTCACCAGCATCTCCGAGGGACAGCCGCTGTCGGTGCTGGAGTCCATGGCGGCCACGAGGCCGTGTGTGACGACCGATGTGGGCTGTTGCAGGGAACTGCTCGATGGCAGGCCGGACGATCTGTTCGGCGAGGCCGGATATTGCGTGATGCCCATGTACCGCGAGGGACTGGCTGAGGCGATGGAAAAAATGTGCAGGAGCCGCAGAAGGCGGCTGCGCATGGGGATGGCCGGAAAGCACCGGGTGGAGACATACTACCGCCAGGAGATCATGATGAAGAAGTATCGTGCCTTGTATGAGGAGGTGATGAGAGAATGGCAGGAATCGGGTTTGAATTAAAAGGACTGTTCCGAAAAAAGGGCGTATTCAATCTATTCAAGGCATACGGGTATGCAGGGATCGTCACAACCGGCCCCATGCTTCTGGGGATTGCGCTTCTGCTGGGGATTATGTTTCTGGCCAGGACCTCAGGCCTGGGCAGGCATGAGCAGGATCTGCTCGTCTGCATGGTGACCTATGCACTGCTGGCCTCGCTCACCGTCACCAGCTTCTTTTCGATGGTGACCACGCGCTACATCGCAGATATGCTGTATGAGGGAAAACGGGAGATGGTCCTGCCGTCGCTTTTAGGAATCTGTGCGATCCTGTTGGTTTTAGGGGGGCTTCTGTACGGTGTGTTTCTGCTTTTTGCAGGAATTCCGTTTCTGTATCAGCTGTTAAATTTTATATTATTTACAGAACTGATTGTGGTGTGGATGGAGATGAACTATCTCACTGCCGTCAAGGACTACAAGGGAATTATGATGGCCTTCGCGGCGGCCGTTGTGACCTCCTTTTTGATGGGGTGGATTCTGGTTAAGCTGTTTGGGCCGTCTGTGCAGGCATTGCTGGCAGGGGTCTGCTTTGGATACGGAGTGATGCTGATTTGGGACCTGGTGCTGCTTCTCCAGTATTTCCCGAGATCAGAGTTTAGCAGCTGCTTTACTTTCCTGAGATGGTTTGATGAGTATCAGCTGTTGGCCTTTACCGGTCTGTTCACCAATATCGGGCTTTTCAGCCATCTGGTTTTGATCTGGTCCAGCCCCATTGGGGTCCAGGTTCAGGGGCTGTTTTACGGCGCTCCGGCCCACGATGTTCCGGCGTTGACCGCATTTTTAAGTATACTGATTACCACAATCAATTTTGTGGTGTCGGTGGAAGTGAATTTTTATCCCAAATATCGAATTTACTACGATCTTTTTAATGGAAAAGGGTCGATTACGGACATAAGGGAAGCGGAGGATGAGATGCTTTCCACTCTGGACAGTGAGCTGGTCTACACGGCGCGCAAACAGCTCTATATGACCGCGTTGGTGCTCTCCGTGGGACTGCTGCTTTTGGAGAAGCTGCCGTTGGGATTCAACGATATGATGGAGGGATTTTTCAGGATCCTGTGTATCGGATACGGGATCTACGCAGTCGCAAACACCATCATGCTGATGCTGTTATATTTTACGGATTATAAAGGGGCATTTGTCGCGACCGCGGCGTTTGCAGTGGTTGCAACCGGCGGGACGATTGTCTCCCTGATGTTTGATCCAGTATATTACGGGATCGGATTTTCGGTTGGAAGTGTCGTGTTTTTTATCGCTGCATGGCTGAGGCTGCGGTACTTTACTGAAAAATTGCCATACCATATATTGAGTACACAGCCGATTGTGGTGGAAGCTCGTTATGGAGTATTTTCCAGAATTTCAGATTTCCTGGAGCAAAGGAGTTGAGCACATATGAAAATGAGCAGATATGTGATTTTGTGGGCAGTCTGTGCAGCCCTGGCGTGTTCGGTCTCAGGCTGTGCAAACAGCCCTGCGGTTGTGGCCGGTGAGAAGGTCGAAGGGGAGGCGGCACAGGAGGGGCAGGAAAGCCCTGCCGCGCAGGAATCGGCGGAGACCGTGGAGAAGGCGGAGGTGCCGGATATCACTGGCCTGCCGCTGCGGGATAAGGACCTGCTCTATGCACAGGACGATGACACCAGCGTGGTGACGATGTACCTGACTGTGCGGAGAGGAAACACGTCCGAGGGAACCAATCATTCCTGGCAGGAGATCAACAGCTATTCGGCTTATGACTACGATGACATGGGAGTCCCGCGCTATCAGGTGGAGGGGCTGCTTCAGGTAGGGGACGAGAACGGGCCGGTGGCCGGAGAGCTGGGCTATGGGGAAAAAACACCGAATTCGACGATCCAGATTCGAGGCCAGACCTCCAGCCGAAACTCCCAGAAAAACTATAAGATTCGCCTCAAGGACAATAAAGGGCTCTGGAGAGGGCAGCAGACGATTGCCCTGAACAAGCACCAGACGGATTATATGCGATTCCGAAACAAGCTGGCGTATGATCTGATCAAAGGGATCCCTCAGATGATGGGGCTGCGCACGCAATTTGTCCATCTGTATGTGAAGGACGAGACCTCGGGGACCGAGGGGAAATTTGAGGATTATGGCCTTTACACCCAGGTGGAGCAGCTGAACAAGAAGGCACTGCGCGCGCATGGGATGGATCCATCCGGTCACCTGTACAAAATTAACTTCTGTGAGTTTTACCGGTATGAGGATGTGATTATGCCGGTGGACGCCCCGGGCTATGACGAAAAGGCGTTCAACACCATTTTGGAGTGCAAGGGAGATCAGGATCACACCAAGCTGGTCCGTCTTCTGGAGGACGTAAACGACTACTCGATTCCAACGGAGGAGCTGCTTGCGAAACACTTCAACATGGAGAATCTGACGTACTGGATGGCATTTCATATCCTCATGGGAAATGATGACACCCAAAACAGAAACTTCTATATCTACAGCCCGAAGAATTCGGAAACCTGGTACATCATATCCTGGGATAACGATGTCTGCCTCAAGCGGACGGAGAGAAAGCTGCAGGGCAATTACTATCTGCCTGGCTGGGAGTGCGGTATCAGCAATTATTGGGGAAATATTCTATTCCGGCGCTGTCTGATGTGCAAGGAATACCGGGAACAGCTGGATAAGGCGGTGGAAGATCTTCGGGGCTATTTAACCGAGGAGCGGATTTCCGGCATGATTGCCAACTACCGGACAGTGACGGAAGCATATTGCTGGAGGATGCCGGATCAGAAACAGCAGAGCTTCACGCCGGAGGAGTACGATTATGTAGCCAAGACGATGACCTCTGAGCTGGAGGACAATTACCAGATGTACAAGCGAAGCTATGAGACGCCTCAGCCATTCTATATTGATCTTCCACAGATCCAGAATGGAAAACTTAAGGTACAGTGGGATGTGGCGTACGATTTCCAGGCGGAGGACATTACCTACACGGCAGAGGTTGCGCCCAACTATGATATGAAGGACCCGATTGCGGTCTATGAGGGCGTGTGGCCGGAGATGGAGTTTGACATGCTGCCGCCGGGGCAGTATTTCCTGCGGGTGATCGCAAAGGATTCCTCTGGAAATGAGCAGTATGCGTTTGACTACTATTCCACAAAAAGGGGCAAGGAGTTCGGGATCCGCTGCTTCTACGTCCTCCCGGACGGCACGATCGGAGAAGATATCTATGAAGAGTAATCGTCCGGTATACCGCAATGAGTGGAAATATGTGATCAGCCAGGCCGAGAAGGAAGTGCTTAAGCAGCGGATGAAGCATGTCTTTTTGATGGACCCCAACGCGGGGGACACGGGCTACATGATCCGCAGCCTGTATTTCGACGACTACTGGAACAGCGCCTACGCCGAGAAGGACGCGGGCGTCTACGGCCGGAAAAAGTACCGGGTCCGCATCTACAACTGCAGCGACCGCAGTATCAAGTTAGAGCGCAAGAAAAAGGAAGGAAGCTACATCTACAAGGAGGCCGCCAGCCTGACGAGGGAGGAGCTGGAGCGGATTCTGGCCGGGGATTACGAGTTCTTATTAAAGAGTCCCAAGCCGCTGTGCCGGGAGTTTTACGTGGAGTGCATGTGCAACATGATGCGGCCCCGGGTGATCGTGGACTACGATCGGGAGCCGTACATCATGGACGCGGGCACCGTGCGGCTGACCTTCGACAACCATGTGCGGGCGGCCGTGCTGAAGGGCGACATCTTCGACCCGGAATTGCCGTCCATCGAGACCATGGAGCCCGGGCGGCTGGTGATGGAAGTGAAGTTCACGGAGTTTTTGCCGCAGATTGTGAGGGATCTTCTGCCCCCGCGGGCCAGCGAGTTTACGGCTGTCTCAAAATATGTGCTGTGTTACGAGAAAACCCAGTATTTGCACGGTTGGGGCTACTGGGAAGAATGAGGAGGATGCAATGAGTGTAAAAGATTTTATTAAAAAATCAGTGTTGGAGTCCGGGATGTTCGGCCAGTCCGACGTGGGAAAGATCCTGGCGGGGCTGGTGGCCTCCCTGGTGCTCGGCTGCCTGATCTATGCCGTGTACAAACATTTTTACGCCGGTGTCATCTACTCCAGAAGCTTTGCCGTGACGCTCGTGGGAATGACGGTTTTAACCTGTATGGTGACGCTGGCCATCAGCACCAACATCGTGATCTCCCTCGGTATGGTCGGCGCCCTGTCCATCGTCCGCTTCCGCACCGCGATCAAGGATCCCATGGATTTGCTGTATCTGTTCTGGGCCATTACCACAGGGATCACCACCGGGGCGGGCATGTACGCCCTGGCGCTGGCGGCGGCGTTGGTCCTGATCGTCCTCATCTGGCTGTTCTACCACAAACAGCAGAGCGGCGAGATCTACGTGGCAGTGATCCACTATGAGGGGGACGAGACCGGGGACGAGATCATCCGCGCCTTCGGCAAGATGAAGTATTTCATCAAGTCCAAGACCATGCGTGGCGGCTCCACTGAGATGGCGGTGGAGGTGTATTGCAAGCGCGGAAACATGTTCTTTGCGGAGCAGATCCGCGGCATGGAGCATGTGAAGGACATCACGCTGATTCAGTACAACGGAGAGTACCATGGTTAACAGGGCGATTTTTCTGGCGTTGATGATGATGGGGGTGGCTGCGAGCGGCTTCTGGGGACGGCTTTTGGGGGAGACGAAGGAGTTTTCTCCCTCCCGCGGGGCGATTGTGAACCCGCTCATGGGCTATGCGCCCTCCGGGGACTCGAAAAGCCGCAGCGAGGGCTGTTCTCTGGTGTACATCGATTTCACCTGGCGGGAGCTGGAGCCGGAGGAGGGACACTTCGACTGGGAGACCCTGGAGGCGGAAAACTACATGGACCGCTGGCGCGAGGAGGGGAAACACGCGGTGTTTCGATTTGTCTGCGACAAGCCCTCCGACGAGGCGCACCGGGACATCCCGGACTGGCTGTACGAGAAGACCGGGGGCGACGGCACCGCCTACGATATGGACTACGGGAAGGGCTACTCCCCAAACTACGACAATGAGACGTTTATCAGGGCCCACGAGCGGGCCATTAAGGCTCTTGGCGAGCGCTACGGCGGGGATACGTTCATAAGCTTTGTGGAGCTCGGCAGCCTGGGGCACTGGGGGGAGTGGCACGTCAAGTACGACGCCGGAATCAGGCGGATTCCCTTAACCCCGGTGCGGGAGCGGTACGTGCGCCCCTACATAAGCGCGTTCCCCAACGCCAAGATTCTCATGCGCCGCCCCTTCACCGAGGCGGTGCGCTACGGCTTCGGCGTGTACAACGACATGGCCGGGGAGCCGAAGAGCACCCGCGAGTGGCTGGACTGGATCGAGAACGGGGGCGTCTACAGCCAGACCGGCGAGGCGTGCATCGAGCCCATGCCGGAGGTCTGGAAAACGTCCCCGGTGGGCGGCGAGTTCAACAGCGCCATCCCCATGGACCAGATGCTGGGTGGGGATTTCATGACCACGGCGAAGCTGATCGGGGATTCCCACACCACCTTCCTGGGCCCCAAGGCCCCGCACCAGGGGGACGCGGGGGCGGATGAGCTGCTGGGATTTATGGGCTACCGCATCCGGGTGGGCCGCCTCATCTCGCGGACCGGCCTGCTTGACGGGCGGCAGAACATCGCGCTCACCTGGCACAACGACGGCGTGGCCCCCTTTTACTGGGACTGGCCGGTGTATCTCTACAGTCTGGACGGGGACGGAAACGTGCTGGACCGGACGCCGGTGGATATAAAGCTCACAGAGCTTGAGCCCGGGACCGTCCTGGAGACGGTGACAAAGCTCCCGGAGGACTTCGGCGGCGATGGGGCGGCCGTTCTGGGGGTCGGCATCGAGGATCCCATGACCGGGCAGCCTGCGGTGCACCTGGCCATGGAGGCGGAGGAGTGGGGGGCGATCACCCTGCTGAACCCGTGAGGATTTACCGGCTTTACTTTCAATGCGCGCAGTGCTAAAATGATACACAGCACAATGAGGCAAGGAATGGGTAGACGAGGTAACGCGAGATGGAGACGAGACGAATTAAAATAGAAGACACGAAGGCAATCCGGGACGAGGAGCTTTTGGAGGCGGCGGAAATCCTTCGGGACGGAGGTCTGGTGGCATTTCCCACCGAGACCGTGTACGGCCTGGGCGCCAACGCGCTGGACGAGGCGGCGGCGAGGAAGATCTACGAGGCCAAGGGTCGGCCCTCGGACAATCCGCTGATCGCCCACGTTTCCAGCCCCGAGGAGGTGGAGCCCCTGGTGGAGTACATACCGGAGAACGGGCGCAAGCTGATGGAGGCCTTCTGGCCCGGCCCGCTGACCATGATCTTCCCCAAGAGCAAAATCGTGCCCTACGGGACCACCGGCGGCCTGGACACGGTCGCCATCCGCATGCCCAGCGACCCGGTGGCGAACCGGCTGATCGCTTTGGCCGGCGTGCCGGTGGCCGCCCCCAGCGCCAACACCTCCGGCCGCCCGAGCCCTACCACGGCGGACCACGTCTGGCAGGACATGGAGGGCCGGATCGACATGATTATCGACGGGGGCCCGGTGGGAATCGGCGTGGAGTCCACCATCGTGGACGTGTCCAGCAGAGTCCCCACCATTCTGCGCCCCGGCGCAATCACCATGGAGATGCTGCGGGAGGTGCTGGGCGAGGTGAAGATCGACCCGGCCATCCTAGGGCCCATGTCGGCGGACGTGAAGCCCAAGGCGCCTGGAATGAAGTATAAGCACTACGCGCCCAAGGCGGACCTGACCCTGGTGGAGCCGGCGGACTGCAGCTGCGAGGACGCGGAGGGCGTGGCGCGCATGGTGAAGCGGGTCGCTGAGCTGGCCGGGGAGAAGCTGGCCGCGGGATTTAAGGTGGGGATTATCTGCACTGACGAGTCTGAGGATTCCTACACCGGCGGCGTGGTGCGCAGCATCGGCTGCCGGGCGAAGAAGGAGACTGTGGCCCACAACCTGTACGCGGTGCTGCGGGAGTTCGACGACCTGAAGGTGGATTTTATCTTCTCCGAGAGCTTCTCCGAGGATCATCTGGGGCAGGCGATCATGAACCGGCTGAGCAAGGCGGCTGGGTATCACATTGAGCGCGTGTGAGCGCCCTTCTTTGGAAGGTTTACATAACGCAAAAACGAGGAGGGATCCCATGGAAAAGCAGACCCTGGGCGAGATCACGGCCCAGAAGCTTTTGGGAATGATCCAGGAGAAGGGCTACGCGCCCGGGGACCGGCTGCCCACCGAGATGGAGCTGTCGGAGGCGCTCAGGATTCTCATGTCCCGCAACATTGTGACCGTGCGCCAGGGCTCCGGCACCTTCGTGTCGGAGAAAAACGGGATACCGGACGACCCGCTGGGGTTCTCCATGGTGGATGACACCCGAAAGCTGACAAAGGACCTGCTGCAGGTGCGCCTGATCCTGGAGCCGCCCATCGCCGCTCTGGCCGCCCAGAACGCGGAGCCGGAGGACATTGCGCAGCTGGAGGAGATCCTCCTTGAGGTGGAGGCGTTAATCCGCAGCAGGGGGGATTACGCGGAGATGGACTCCCGGTTTCACGCCCAGATCGCGGCCTGCAGCCACAACACGGTGATGTCGAACCTGGTGCCGGTGATCACGGACGGCGTGCGCGTGTTCGCAAGCGCGGTGCGGGAGACGGAGTACGACCAGACGCTCGCGTCCCACCGGGCCATCTTTGAGGCCATCCGGGACGGGAAGGCCGTGGAGGCAAAGCAGGCCATGTACTTCCACCTGATGTACAACCAGAACCGCTACGCCAATGAATTGAATACGGATTGATACATGGGATGAATTTTGCGATTCGTCCCATTTTTATTGACTAATCCCGGATAACATGATAAAAATGAACTATATTCATGGGATGAATCATGCAAGATCTGCCCATGGCAGGAGGGAGCGGAAAATGGGAGAATTGTACGATGTTTTGATCATCGGCGGGGGCGTTGTGGGGAGCGCCATCGCCCGGGAAATGTCCAGATACCGGTTAAAGATCGGGGTGCTGGAGAAGAACCTGGACGTGTGCTATGAGACCAGCGGGCGCAACTCCGCGGTGGTGCACGGGGGCTTTGCCTACGATCGGGGCACGCTGAAGGCGCGCCTCTGCGTGGAGGGAAACCGGATGATGGAGCAGCTGTCGAAGGAGCTGGACTTCCGGTTTTTGCGCTGCGGCAAGGTGCTGGTGGGCAACACGCCCGAGGACATGGAAACCTTAAAGCGCACGCTTCGGCAGGGGGAGGACAACGGGGCGGCCGGTCTGGAGCTGATCGATGAGGCGCAGCTTCATGAGCTGGTTCCTGCGGTGGTGGGGAAATTTGCCATGTTTTCTCCGAACAGCGGCATCCTGGACCCGTTTAACTACACCATCGGCCTGGCTGAGAACGCCTGCGCCAACGGTGTGGACTATTATCTGGACCACGAGGTGACCGGGATTTGCCGGCGGGCCGACGGTGTCTATCGGCTGGACACCCCGAAGGGAGAATTTTATACCCGCTGGGTGGTGAACAGCGCGGGGCTTGGCTGCGGGAAGATCTCCGACATGCTGGGAATTAAAGGGTATCAGGTGATCGGCTCCAAGGGGGATTACATCATCCTGGACAAGCGGACCGGGCCTCTGCTGCCCATGCCGGTTTACCCGGTTCCCAGCAACACCTACATGGGCATCCACGTGACCAACACCGTGGACGGCAACGTGATCATCGGGCCCAACGCGGAGACGGTGACGGACTTCGGCTACTACGGGGTTCCCCAGGAGAACATGGACTACCTGGCGAGGAGCGCCTCCGACCTGTGGCCCTGTATCCACAAGGCCGACTATATCCGCAACTACTCGGGGATTCTGCCCAAGTGGGTGGACGATCAGGGCGTGATCCAGGACTTTAAGATCGAAATCCGGGACGACTTAGCCCCACGTGCCATCAACCTGGTGGGGATCGAGTCCCCGGGCCTGACCGCGGCGGTGCCCATCGCCCGCTACGCCATCGGGCTTATGAGGGAGCGGGAGGCGCTCCCGCCGAACCCGGACTTCAACCCCATCCGGGAGGGGATTGTCCGCTTCGCAGAGCAGACAAGGGAGGAGCAGGCCCGGCTGGTGGCTGAGAACCCGGACTACGGCCAGGTGGTCTGCCGGTGCGAGAAGGTGACGCGGGCCGAGATCTTAAAGGCCATCCACAATCCGCTGGGCGTGAACACGGTGGCGGGGATCAAATACCGGACCCGGGCCATGATGGGACGCTGCCAGGGCGGCTACTGCCAGATGCGCATCGCAGAGATGATCGAGAGCGAGCTGGGCTTAGAGGAGACCCAGGTGCGCTACGCCCGATCCGGCTCCCAGATGTTTTTCGGAAAGGTCCGTGAGGAGGTGCAGGGATGAGACGAGACTTGAAACAGGTGGACGCAGTGATTGTGGGCGGCGGCCCGGCCGGTCTGGCTGCGGCGGTCCGTCTCTATGAGAGAGGGGTGCGCAGCCTTTTGATCGTGGAGCGGGAGCGGCAGCTGGGCGGAATCCTGCGCCAGTGCATCCACGACGGCTTCGGCCTCACGCGCTTTAAAGCCTCCCTAAGCGGCCCGGAGTACGCGGCACGGTTTATCCGGCAGGTGGAGGAGCTTGGGATCCCCTATGTGACCGACACCACCGTGCTGGAGGTCTCCCCGGACAAGGTGGTGACCGCCGTGTCCCGCGGGGGGCTCGTGCAGTGGCAGGCCGGTGCGGTGATACTTACCATGGGCTGCAGAGAGCGGACCAGGGGGGCCCTGGGGATCCCCGGTGAGCGCCCCGCAGGCGTGTTCACGGCCGGGGTGGCCCAGGCGTACATCAACCTGTACAACACTATGCCCGCGCGTGAGGTGGTGATCCTGGGATCCGGAGACATCGGCATGATCATGGCCCGGCGGCTGACGCTTGAGGGGGCGCATGTCCAGGCCGTGTTTGAGATCCAGCCCTACGCCAGCGGCCTCCCGCGAAACATCGAGCAGTGCTTAAACGACTATGACATCCCGCTCTACCTGAGCCACACGGTCACGGAGATCCACGGGAATTCCCGGCTGACCGGGGTCACGGTGTCCCAGGTGGACGAGCATTTCCAGCCGATTCCCGGGACAGAGCGGGAGTATCCCTGCGACACGCTGATTCTGTCCGTGGGCCTGATCCCGGAGAACGAGCTGTCAATCGACGCGGGGGTGGAGCTGGACGCCAGGACAAAGGGCGCGGTGGTGGACGAGCACTTCCAGACCAGCGTGGACGGCATCTTCGCCGCTGGGAATGTGCTCCACGTCCATGACCTGGTGGACTTTGTGTCCATGGAGGCGGAGAACCTGGCGGACAGCGTGGCTGAGTACGTGCGGACCGGAAGCCTCGCCCCCTGTCCCATCCGGATCCACACGGACAAATATATCAACCATACGGTGCCCCAGCGCGTCAGCGGGCGTGCGCCCTTTACACTGTCCCTGCGCGTGAACCGCCCCCTGAAGGATTGCCGGATCGTGGTGCGGCAGAACGGCACAGAGCTGGCGGCGAAGCGGATGAAAAAGGCCATCCCGGCGGAGATGATTCAGATCGCCGTGGACAACGGGCGGATGGCGCAGGCCGGGGATCTGGAGGTGAGTGTGGAATGATCAGAGAATTTACATGCATTGTCTGCCCGAACGGGTGTGAGATCACCGTGCAGGCGGAGAACGGAAAAATCCGCTCCATCGAGGGGGCGGCCTGCCCCAAGGGGGAGGCGTACGTCAGACAGGAGCTGACCGACCCGAGACGTTGCATCGCCACGTCGGTTCTGGTGAAGGGCGGCGAGCTGCCGCTCGCCAGCGTCCGCCTCACGAATCCCATCCCCAAGGCGCGGATATTCGACGCAATGGAAGCGATAAAAACCGTCGTCCTCACGGCGCCGGTGGAGGCCGGCACCGTGATGATTCACCAAATTCTGGGATTTGACAGCGACGTGATTGTGACGAGATCGGTGGGGGAGAAGCGGTAGGGGAGAGACGATGGGGAGAAAAGAGGGAACGCCGATGTGGGGCGTTCCCTTAAAGGGCCGTCAGAGCCCGAATTCATGGAATAGTTGGTTTTGGTAGGCAGGGTCGGTGACGGCGCGGAGCATGTCCTCGGTGCGCCCGGAATGGGCCAGCTGGGCAATCAGGGAGTTGACGCGCGCCTGCCCGGCCTTTTCCCCTTCCTCAAAACTAATCGCCTTCTCGCTCCTGATATGGAGCTCAAGATCATATTCTGATAAGATCAATTTGCGTACCTCCAAAAGAAATCTTAGGCTGTTAAAGCCCCAACTCCTGAAATAGCTGTTTCTGGTAGGCTGGGTCGGTGGCGGCGCGGACCATATCCTCCGTGCGCCCAGCCTTTGCCAGCTGGGCATTCAGAGAGTTGACGCGGGCTTGCCCTTCCTCAAAACTAATCGCCTTCTCGCTCCTAATATGGAGCTCAAGATCATACTCCGATAAGATCAATTTGCGTACCTCCAAAAGAAATCTTAGGCTGTTAAAGCCCCAATTCCTGAAATAGCTGTTTCTGGTAGGCTGGGTCGGTGGCGGCGCGGACCATATCCTCTGTGCGCCCGGCCTTTGCCAGCTGGGTATATAGGGAGTTGATGCGCTCCTCCCCGCGCTCCTGCCCTTCCTCAAAACTAATCTCCTTCTCGCTCCTAATATGGAGCTCCTGATCATATTCCGATAAAATCATTTCCCTCACCTCCTCACGATGTTTCAACAGGAAGCCCTTTAAGATATCATTCTTTATGCAGTCCTCCACCGCCTGGTTTATCGCCGCCTCCAGGCGCAGCCCCTGATTTAAACAGAAGCGGACCCTGTCAACCAGGTACGCGTACTCGTACAGCTTTCTGCAGCCCTTCATCAGCTCCTCATTATGCCCGCAGTTGATGTTCAACATAGTGGCAGTGCACTCCAGACAGGGGACGCCCGCCCCCGGACTGAATGCGTCGGACAGCCGCAGGGTAACCCGGTCGGGCTGTTCCTTTGTCCCGTTATAGAACACCACAAATTTTGGTGCTGGCAGCGGGAGAAGCCGCTGGGAGTAGGGATCCAGCTGCCGCTCCTTTATGTAGGCCTGATAGAGGCGGCTGAAATAGAACAGCCCCCGAAGCGGCATGTTCGGGTTTAGAGAGCTCTGGGCCTCATACAGGTTCATCTGTTTGCCGATCAGGAATGAGACGTCATTTTTCATTCCCAGGTAAAGTACGTCGTCGATGGTGGTGATGGTCAGGTCCTCCGGATTTTGGTGGTCGGATCCATTGATCGCATTGTAGAGCTCCAGGAGGGCCTCCTTCTCACTGAAAATCATCCGGAACAGGCTGTCCTTAAATTTGCGGTTTACGCGCACGTCCGCCATGTGCATTTCTCCTTTCATTGTACTATAAATGGGTTGGAATTGTAAATGTTTGTGGAAAGATGAATTCAGAGTAGAATCACGAACCACAGACGCCCCAACGGGGCAAGAGATACGCCCGGCAGCTTGGATATCGCCTGCCGCAGCGCAAATCAGATAAGGACAGGATATCACATTCATGCCCAGCCTGCAACCGGTGTGGGCTGTTTTTGGAAAATCTGTCCAAAATCGGCCGATGCCTCCCGGTTATTGTTTTTTTGCCGAAATTGTTCTATGATAGAGAGAAACAGCAAAAACGGCGGCCCGGATTCTAAGAGCGCCGCCGGGATATAGAAGGAGGAAGCAGCGATGACAGGAAAGCGCGCGGATTATATAACATGGGATGAATATTTTATGGGGGTGGCCATTTTGGCCGGAAAGCGGTCCAAGGACCCGAGCACCCAGGTGGGGGCGTGCATCGTGAGCCCGGACAACAAGATTCTGTCCATGGGCTACAATGGGTTCCCCAAGGGGTGCTCCGATGACGAGTTCCCGTGGGGCAAGGAGAACGAGGAGGAGGACCCCTACAACGCAAAGTACTTCTACTCCACCCACAGCGAGCTCAACGCCATTTTAAACTACCGGGGCGGAAGCCTTGAGGGTAGCAAGCTCTATGTCACCCTGTTCCCCTGCAACGAGTGCGCCAAGGCCATCATCCAGTCGGGAATCAAGACCATCGTCTACGGCCAGGACAAGTACTCCGACACCCCGGCCGTGCGCGCCTCCAAGCGGATGCTAAACGCCGCAGGTGTGCGCTACTACCAGTATCAGCCCACCGGGCGCAAGATCGAGATCGAGGTGTAAATGATGAAGTTTCTCTTGGCGGCCGTGAACGCCAAATACATTCACTCCAACCTGGGAATCTATAGTCTGAAGGCCTGCGCGGATGCCTGCGAGGCATGCGGGGGCGTGGAGGTGGAGCTGGCGGAGTACACCATCAACCACCAGCCGGAGCAGGTCCTCCAGGATATCTACCGCCGTCGGCCGGATGTGGTGGGCTTCTCCTGCTATATCTGGAACATCTCCTTCATCCGGGATCTGCTCCCCGACCTGGCGCAGATTCTGCCCGGCACGGATATCTGGCTAGGCGGCCCGGAGGTATCCTTCCAGTGTGCGCCCTTGCTGGAGGAGCTTCCCATGGTCCGAGGGATCATGAAGGGGGAGGGGGAAGAGACCTTTCCGAAACTGGTGGCTGCCTACAATACGGCGAATGCCACGGATTCCCTGGAGCCCGTCTTATCCGGCATTCCGGGGCTGACCGTTCGGCGCCGGGATTCTGAGACTGGCAATCCCACTGATTCCCGGACTTCCGGCTTTTGCACCACCTCCCAGCCAAGTTCCACCAGCTTTTTCGACACCCCCGCCCCCATGCCCGCCGACATGTCCGCCTTCCCCTTCGCCTACACCGCGCTTCCCGCCTCCCAGCTGGAGCACCGGATCATCTACTACGAGAGCAGCAGGGGCTGTCCCTTTTCCTGCGCCTACTGCCTCTCGTCCGTGGACAAGGCCCTGCGGTTCAAGCCGGTCGATCAGGTGCGGCGGGAACTGGACTTCTTTCTGGAGCGCAGAGTGCCCCAGGTGAAGTTTGTGGACCGCACCTTCAACTGCAAGAGGGACCACGCCGTCGCCATATGGCGCCACATTCTGGAGCATGACAACGGCGTCACAAATTTCCATTTTGAGATCGCCGCTGACCTCCTGGACGAGGAGGAGCTTGAGATCCTCTCGCGGATGCGCCCGGGTCTCATACAGCTGGAGATCGGCGTCCAGTCCACGAACCCGGAAACCCTGCGGGAGATCCGCCGGAAGACCGACATAGACCGGATCCGCCGCATCACCGGCACAATCAACAGCTGGCACAACATCCATCAGCACTTGGATCTGATCGCCGGCCTGCCCTTCGAGGACCTCGCAAGCTTCCGTCAGTCCTTCAACGACGTGTACTGCATGGAGCCGGAACAGCTGCAGCTGGGATTTCTGAAGGTCTTAAAGGGCTCCCACATGGCGGATATGGCGGAAACCTACGGCCTTGCGTACTCTGCCAAACCGCCCTACGAGGTGCTGTTCACCCGCTGGATCACCTACGGGGACCTCATGGAGCTCAAAGGCGTGGAGGAGATGCTGGAGGTCCACTACAACAGCCGACAGTTTGTCCACACACTCGCGATGTTTGAGAGGGAGTTTTCCACACCCTACGACCTGTTTTTGCACATGGCCAGGTACTATGAGTCCAGGAATATAACCGGCATAAACCACAGCCGCCTTGCCCGCTATGAGATTCTCTGGGATATGATCTGTGACATTGTCCCGGAGGGGGAGCGGCGTGAGAATTACCGCGACGCGCTGCTGTGCGATCTCTACCTGCGCGAGAACGCCAAGAGCCGCCCGGCCTTCGCACGGGACCAGGCCCCCTTCAAGGAACGGATCCGGGAGTTTTTCCGCAGGGAGGAGGCATGCCCGGAGTACCTTACCGGCTACGAGGGCTGCGACGTCCGCCAGCTGGCCCGCATGGCCCATGTGGAGGGGCTTGGGGACGGGACCATGGTGCTGTTTGACTACCAGCGGCGTGATCCCTTGAGCAACAACGCCCGGGCGTATCGGCTTCGGTAGGCGGGAAGGCAGAAATTGCCTCCGCTCCGGTTATTGACAGGCCGCGGCGCCCCAGGTTATAGTGTAAGCGTGAAACCGACGAAATCCAACGAAAGGAATCCACATTCCATGGCAAAACGAGAGACAAAGGCGCAGCGGGAGGAGCGAGTGAAGCACATCCTTGACACCCTGGACCGGGAGTACGGCACCGAGTACCGCTGCTACTTAAACCACGAGACCCCCTGGCAGCTCCTGATCGCCGTGATCATGAGCGCCCAGTGCACGGACGCCAGAGTCAATATCGTGACCGCGGACCTGTTTAAGAAATACGACACTGTGGAGAAATTTGCGGCCGCCGACCTGGCAGAGCTGGAGCAGGATATCCACTCCATCGGCTTCTACCACATGAAGGCCAAGAACATCATCGCCTGCTGCAGGGCGCTCGTGGAGCGCTTCGGCGGGGAGGTGCCCCGGACCATCGAGGAGCTCACCTCCCTGGCGGGGGTGGGCCGAAAGACCGCCAACGTGATCCGCGGAAACATCTACAACGAGCCCAGCATCGTGGTGGACACCCACGTCAAGCGCATCTCCCGCAAGCTGGGGCTCACAAAGGAGGAGGACCCGGTGAAGATCGAGGAGGACTTGATGAAGGTGCTGCCGAGGGACCACTGGATTCTCTGGAACATCCATATCATCACGCTGGGGCGGACCATCTGTATCGCCCGGCGGCCCAAATGCGAGGAGTGCTTCCTTAAGGAGTACTGCCCGGGCCGCCGGCTGTGAGAATTGTGGATAGAATACCGCCAGCTGTGAGAATCGCAGACGCAGTGCCGCCAGCTGTGAGAATCGCGGACGCAATTGTCGCCAGTCATGGGAATCACAGGCTGGCATCCTGCGCCATCATTCCATACGCCCCGAGTATCAAGCAGCGATTTCCCAGTGCAAGGGTTTATGCCAAGAAATGCACAGGGAAATCGCTCCTTTTTTATATCGCCATAAAGACAAGTCACACCCCTTCATTAGTCCTCTTAATCCCCATTTATTACCATAACTTATCACTAAAATACCCCCATCGTGCAACACGACAAAAAATATTTTAACTGGTTGTGCAGTTGAACAAGATATTGGATTTTTGGCGTATTTCATTGAATCCGGCTGGTCGGAATGATATGATATGTTCATATTCCACAAAAAAATGACAACTATGGAAGATACTGAAGCGTTTGGTATCTTTCTTTCACTCTAGGAGGAACGGCGGATGACGAATCCGATCTATGCGCGGTATTCCTGCCGCAGCTTTACCGGCGAGCCGGTGACGAGAGAGCAGCTGACCGCCGTCATGCGGGCCGGCATGCAGGCCCCGTCCGCGAAGAATGAACAGCCCTGGGAATTTCTTACAGTTACCAGCCCCGAGGGCAGGGAGGCGCTGGCAGAGGCCAGCCCCTACGCAGGGAGCTGCAGGACCGCCCCGGCGGTGATTGTGGCCCTGGCGGACTTAAACCGGGTGGACCCGGGAAGTCCCTGGTGGATCCAAGACATGAGCGCCTGCATCGAGAACATGCTCCTTGAGGCAGTCCAGCTGGGCCTCGGAGCCGTGTGGCTGGGAATGTACCCCAGGGAGGACCGGGTGAGCGCCATCCGCGCAGCCTTCGGCCTGCCGGAGACCCTAATCCCCGTGGCGGCCATCCCGGTGGGAGTCCCGGCGGCAGATCCCGCGGCAGATCCGGCGAAAGCTTCCACGGCAGTTTCCGCGGCAGTCCCGGCGGCAGAAGAGACCGGGCACGGCCCGAAGGACCGCTTTGATCCCGCCCGCATCCGCTGGGAGGAGCCGGCCTTCGCCAGAGAGGAAAATGAAATATGAGCGTATATTTATCCGTAGCCCAGGCCCAGAACATCGTATTTGAGCTGATGGAGATCGTCCCAAAGGGCGTCAGCGTCACAGACGAGAACGGTGTGATCATCGCCAGCTCCAGCGCTCCGTTTTTGGGCAAGACCTCCAAGCTGGCCAAGGAGTGCATCGATCAGACCAACCAGCTCCAGTCCTACAATGAGCGCCACTATGACGGCAACAAGACGGCCACGCCGCTGTTCTTCCGGGACATCTGTGTGGGGGCCATCCTAATGACCGGGGACCCGGAGCGCATCAAACGGCTCACCTCCATCGCCAAGGCGGTGGGCGAGAGCGTGATCTGCCAGCCCTACTTTAACAACCCGGACCAGATCAGCTATGTGATGTACTTCGAGTACCTGTCCGAGTGGCTCAACAACACCGAGGAGTACACCCTGCCGTTCATTCGTCGCGGGGTTCGCCTGGGGATCGACGTGACCCAGCCCTACTATACAGTGGTATTGGACGGCATCTGGAACCCGGTCAGCGCCCAGAAGGCGGTGGAGCGGATTCTGACCGGCCCCAACTACTATCTGTGCCGCAACAACAGCTGTCTGGTGCTGATTTTGCGGGAGGGAACCGACGAGTCGGTGCTGCGCCAGGTGAGCGCGCTGTTCCACGACATCAAGATCGCCGTCGGCAGTGTGGAGACCAACCTAAACCGCTCCTTCGTGGTGGCCCAGAACGCACTGTTTGCGGGAAAACGGCTTCAGCCGCAGAAGGCCGTCTACGACTACCGGGATTACGAGTTCGCCTACGCGCTCTCAAAGATCCAGGATCTGAAGGTGAACCAGGGAGTGCTGGAGCTGTTTGAGCAGCCGCAGCACGCGGACCTGCTGCAGACCCTGGAGATGTACATCCAGGAGAGCGGCAACTCCGCGGAGGTGATCCACAAGCTGTTCATCCACCGAAACACCCTAAAATACCGCCTGGACAAGATTCAGGAGCTGACAGGAAAGAACCCCAGAAGCTTTCAGGACCTGTTTTACCTGTATGTGCTCTACGTCCTGTACCGGCTGTCCAAGTGACAGCCCGCTTTTATAAGGGATACAATATGCAATGTACAATGTGCAATCAGTGAACAAACGGCCAAGGGCCGGTAAGTGTTATACATTAAAGGAGGATAAAGATGAAGAAGTATGGAAAGAAGCTGATCGGTCTGTTGATGGCTGTGGCGATGGTGTCCACGATGGCCCTGACCGGCTGTAAGGAGAAGGCGCCGGAGACCACAGCGGCTCCGGAGACAAAGGCTCAGACGGAAGCGGCGCAGACTGCCGGTGAGACGGCAGCAGAGAGCACAGAGGGGGAGAAGACGGCCGAGAACGGCAAGGATCCCAACCGCCTGATCAAGATCGGTTTTCTGTTCAGCAATGTGATCAGCACCGACGCCTGGGCGCAGACCAGCGAGAACGCGAGACTGTACTTGGAGGAGAACTGTGAGAACGTGGAGACCACAAAAGTGGAGAATATCGCGGGCGGCGCCGACTGTGAGCGCGTGCTGCGGGAGTTCATAAACGACGGCTGCGAGATCATCGTGGGCACGTCCTTCGACTACCTGGATTACATGCTGGCCCTGGCCGACGAGTACCCGGACGTCACCTTTATAAACGGCTCCGGCTATGAGACCAAGGACAACCTCTCCGTCTACATCGCCAAGCTGGAACAGGGCCGCTACCTGACCGGAATCCTGGCCGGAAAGATGACCGAGGTCAACAAGATTGGTTACTGCTCCAGCATCCCGTTCCCGGATCCCATCAAGCAGTTAAACGGCTTTGCGGCGGGCGTGGCCTCCGTGAACCCGGATGCCCAGGTGGTGACCCTGTGGTCCAACTCCTTCAATGATCCCACAACCGACGCCCTGTGCGCCAACACCCTGATCGACCAGGGCTGTGATCTGATCTGTATCGACTTAAGTTCCTCCGCGGTTGCGCAGGTTTGCGAGGAGCGCGGCGTCAAATTCATCGGCAGCTCCGTGGACATGCGTGAATTCGCTCCCACCCAGCAACTGACCTCCAACTGCTGGACCTGGGGCCCCTGGATGGCCACGCAGGTTGAGGCGGTGCGCAACGGGACCTTCAAGGGCCAGTGGTGCGAGCTGGACATCAACGACGGCGCCATCAGCCTGGCGGCGTTCAGCGATGCGGTTCCCCAGGATGTGATCGACCTGATCGAGGCGCAGAAGCAGAAGTTCATGGACGGTGAGGAAGTGTTTGTTGGCCCGCTCTATGACAACACCGGAAAGCTCAGGGTGCCGGAGGGCGAAACTCTGACCGGCGAGGCGGCAAACAGCATGCAGTGGTTCCTGCCGAATGTGGTGGACAACTGGGCGGACAAGCCGGTGGACTGACCGGACGGCAGCGAGCGATAGGATCAGCGCCGGGGAGGGCGGAGAAAAGCAGCCCGCCCCGGCAGTTTCTTTTTAAGGCAATGGGCCGCCGGCATAGCCCGCGGGCGATTGTGCGGGGCGGGGGGACCGCCGTGCGCAGGAAGGAAGATAGAGATGACTGCAATCGCAACAGTTGAGATGAAACAGATCCGCAAGGAGTTTCCCGCCACACTGGCCAACGACAATGTGGACTTCACCGCCTACAAGGGGGAGATCCACGCGCTTTTGGGGGAAAACGGCGCCGGAAAGAGCACGCTCATGAACATACTGACCGGCGTGTTAAAGCCTGACGGCGGGGAAATCCTGATCAACGGAAAACGTGTTTCCATGAAGTCGCCGGGCGACGCCCTGGCGCTTGGAATCGGCATGATCTACCAGCACTTCAAGCTGGTGAAGCCCTTCACGGTGGCCGAGAATATCGTGCTGGGCATGGACCAGGTGAAGGTGCTAAAGACCCAGGCCCTGGAACAGCAGGTGAAGGCGCTGTCCGGGGAGTACAAGATCGACATCAATCCCGCCTCCGCCATCTGGCAGCTGTCCATCGGCGAGCAGCAGCGGGTGGAGATTTTAAAGGTGCTCTACCGCAAGGCCAACATCCTGATTCTGGACGAGCCCACGGCGGTTCTAACGCCCGACGAGGTGAAGGAGCTGTTCGGGACGCTGCGCAGCATGGCGGCCATGGGCTGCACCATCATCTTCATCACCCACAAGATGAACGAGGTGATGGAGTTTGCGGACCGGATCACGGTTCTGCGGGACGGGCGCCTGGTGAAGGCCCTCAAGAAGGAGGAGACCACGGAGACGGAGCTGGCCCAGCTGATGGTGGGGCGGGAGATCTCTATGGGGCGCAGAAACACCGAGAACACCACCAGAGAACAGGTGATGCTAAAGGTCAGGGATTTGACCGTGCTTAACGACAAGAAGCTGAAGGCCGTGAACAGCTTGAGCTTTGATCTGTACGCAGGGGAGATCCTGGGGATCGCGGGCGTGTCCGGCAACGGGCAGAAGGAGCTGATGGAGGCCCTGGCGGGTCTTCGGCCCATGGTGTCCGGCCATCTGGAGGCGGAGGGGAAGGACATCACCAAGGCCTCGCCCAGGGAGCGGATCAAGCGGGGAATCGCCTTCATCCCGGAGGACCGGTACGGCTTCGCGCTGGTGAAGAGCATGACCGTCACCGAGAACGCCAGCATCAAGTGCTACAGGAAACCGGAGTTTTGCCGCCGCGGCGTGATCCGCTACAAAAAGCTGGAGGAGCAGGCCAGGCGGTTTATCGAGGAGTTTGAGATCAAGGTGGGCGGCCCGTCAAGCCAGGTCCAGAGCATGTCCGGCGGAAACGCCCAGAAGCTAATTTTAGCCAGGGAGACCGCGGAGCAGCCGTCGGTGATTCTGGCCAGCTACCCGGTCCGCGGCTTGGACATCAAGGCCACGGAGAGCATCCACAAGATTCTGGTCAAGGAGAAGAACCGGGGCGCGGGCGTGCTGCTGGTGTCCGAGGACCTGGACGAGATCTTCCAGCTGAGCGACCGGGTGGCTGTCATGTACGAGGGAAAATTTATGGGCATTCTGCCGGTGGACCAGGTGAGCCTGGGCCAGATCGGCATGGCCATGGCGGGCGCGGCCCGGTTAGGGGGTGAGGTAGATGGATGAGACAGTAAAGCGGCAGAGGTCCCTTGCGCTGGTCAAGCGCCTGGAGTCGCCCGGCTGGTTTAAATTTGCGGTGCCGGTGGTCTCCATCATCGGCGGATTCATGTTCTCGGCCCTGTTTTTGCTGGCGGCCGGTGAGTCGCCCCTCAAGGTGTACGCGGTGATGTTCGGCGGGGCCTTCGGCTCCCTCTACGGCCTGGGCGAGACGGTCGTCAAGATGATCCCGCTGATGATCCTCTCCGTGGGCGTGTCCTTCGCGTTCAAGATGCAGATCTGGAATGCGGGCGGCGAGGGTCAGCTCCACATCGGAGCCGCGGCGGCCACGTACGTGGTGCTGCACCTGCAGGGCTACGACCGGAAGACGACCCTGACGGCGGCGTTTCTGGCGGCGTTCATCTGCGCCGGGCTCTACGGCCTGATCCCCGCCATCCTCAAGGTCAAGTGGAAGGTGAACGAGCTGATCACCTGCCTGATGTTAAACTATGTGGGAACCCTGTTCATCTCCTGGCTGATCCAGGGGCCCTGGAAGGACCCCACGGGCTTCGCGTTCCCCCGCACGGAGAAATTCCGCTACGTGGGCGAGATGCCCACCTTCTTCGGCACACGCATCCACGCGGGCGTGGTGATCGGCCTTGTGATCGCCATCATCCTCTGGTTCGTGCTTGCGAGGACCAAGTGGGGCTTTGAGATCAAGCTGATCGGCACCAACCCGAAGGTGGCCGAGTACGCCGGAATCCCAGTGAAGCGCTACGTGCTGGCCGTGATGTTCATCAGCGCCGGGATCGCGGGAATCTCCGGCATGTCCGAGGTGTGCGGAATCACCCACCGCCTCCAGGCCAACTTTGCGGCCCAGGTGGGCCCCTCCGGCATGACCATCGCCTACCTGGCCCAGTGCCATCCGCTGGGGGCCGTGCTGGTGTCCTTTTTATTCGGCGCGCTGCTGGTTGGCGGCAACACCATTCAGAAGCTGGGGCTCCCGGTTTCCACAGTGCAGATGATCCAGGGATCCATCCTGTTCTTCGTGGCTGCGGGCACCATGTTCATGAACTATCGGATCGTCTGGAAAGAGAGGTAGGGTTTGCCATGGTACAAGTGATATTACTGGCTACATTGACCGCCGCGGTGGCCCAGGGGACGCCCCTGCTGCTCACCGCCCTGGGCGAGATCATGACACAGCGCTCCGGCGTCCTAAACCTGGGGCTGGAGGGCATGATGTTAATCGGCGCAGCGGCCGCCTTCATCGCCCTGGTCAACACCAACAGCCTGATTCTGGCGGTGTTAATCGGCGCGCTGTGCAGCGGCCTTCTGGCGCTGGTGCACGCGTTTTTGTCCATCACCTGCCGGGTTCACCAGGTCATATGCGGTCTGGCGTTAAATATATTCGCCGGGGGCCTAAGCGGCTATCTCGGCAAGGATTACAACGGCATCGCGGCGCCCAAGGTGCTGCCGAATTTCAGGATTCCGCTGCTGGCGGACATCCCCTATGTGGGCGAAATTTTCTTCAACCAGAACCTGCTCGTCTACCTGTCCTACGCGCTGGTGATCGGGCTGACCTACATGATTTTCCACACCCAGATCGGCCTTAAGCTTCGGGCCTGCGGCGAGAACCCGGCGGCGGCCTACTCCATGGGCGTGAACGTCAACCGCACCCGCTACATCTACGTGGTGCTCGGCGGCATGCTGGCGGGCGTGGGCGGCTCCTTCCTGATTCTCAGCACCATTCCCAGCTGGGTGGAGAACATGACCGGCGGGCGCGGCTGGATCGCGCTGGCCATCGTGACCTGCGCCATGTGGAAGCCCAGCGCGGCCATGATCGCGGCCTACGTGTTCGGCGGGGTGGAGGCCCTGGGCTATCAGCTCCAGGCCATCAGCGTGAACATCTCGCCGGTGCTCCTAAAGATGCTGCCCTACGCGGCCACCATCGTGGTGCTGGTGGCGGTCTCCATCGCCAACCGGGACAAGGGCGCTGCGGGGCCGGAGGCGCTGACCACCCCGTTCGTAGCCGAGGACAATTAATACGACGACAGGAGAGTATAAATATGGAAGAGAGAGAACTGACCGCCCAGGGCGAGGCGTTCATCCGGGACTGGTACGGGCGCATCGACGCGAAGGCGCCCTTTGAGGAGATCGCAGACCGGACCATCGGCGAGGCCCTGACGGTGGATTTCCCGGGAAACCCGCTGGACTTTGCCGGCTTTAAATGCTGGTATGAGGGCCAGTGCAGGGACTTTACCGGGAAACACAATCTGCACACCATCCGTGTCTCCGACACAGATCAGAAAATGGAAATTTTTTCCGAAATCACCTGGGAGGCCAACCGGGCGGAGGGCGGCACCCTCACGCTGTACCCCAACGTGACGCTGCGTCTGGTGTGGGATGACGGCTGGAAGGTCAGCTACTACGGCTGCGTGGACCGCCAGTGAGAAAACGAACAATCAAAAGGACAGAGGAGTATTCATATGAATAAGAAAAAGTTTGACGGAAGTATCAGCGAGATTATGGTCGCCTACAAGCCAAACGGCGATTTGGACTTTGAGCCCATCAAAAAGATGGTGGAGTTCCAGGTGGAAAACCACATTGACGGCCTGTTCATGGGCGGCCTCTCCACCCAGACCTACCTGCTCAGCATGGCGGAGAAAAAGCAGGTCTGCGAGGAGCTCTTAAACGCCGCCGCAGGCCGGGTGCCGGTGATGATGAACGTGATGGAGGACTCCATCGCCGACGCCAAGGAGCTGGTGGAGGCCTACAGGGCCATGGGCGTGGACGCGGTCTGCATCTCCCAGCCCTCCGTGTTCCCCTACACCGAGCAGGCGCTGTACGAGTTCTTCGACGAGGTGATCCCGGCGGATTACCCCACCTACATCTACAACGTGCCCCAGACCGGCAACACCCTGTCGCCGAGGCTGACCGCGCGGATCGCCAACGACCACCCGAACGTGCTGGGCTACAAGGACAGCACCCAGAACATCTCCGGGCTGCAGGATCTGATCAGCCAGGTGAAGAACCCCGATTTCCAGTACATCGCCGGGAGCGACGCCATGACCCTTCCCATGATGGCCCTGGGCGGCGTGGGCGTGATCTCCGCCATCTCCGTGCCCTTCCCAAAGGTGGTACTCGACATCACGGACAAATTCTTTGCGGGGGACTTCGAGGGGGCGCTTAAGGCCCACCGGTTCTCCATGAAGGTGAGAAAGCTGCTAAAGACCGCCACGGATATGAACGGCTACTACTACGCCTGCGAGCTGCTGGGGATGCCATTTCACGGCACCCGCATGCCGCGCAACATGACCGCCGTGACGGAGGAGCAAAAGACGATCATCCGCACCGGGCTGCAGGAAATGAAGCTGATATAGGAGGGGTGTGCAAGTGGACAGACGGGTAGTAGTGTTGGGCAGTTGCAGCGTGTGCCATGTGTTCGCCTCGCCAAACCTGCCGAACAAAGGGGAGACGGTGATCGGCGACGATTACCACATCGTGGTGGGCGGAAAGGGCTCCGGCCAGGCCATCGTGGCCTGCCGCCTGGGGAGCGAGGTGTTCATGCTGGAGCACTTGGGCGACGACCCTTACGGCCGGAAGGAGAAGGAATCCTACCGGGAGATGGGGATCCACACGGATTACGTGTACCTGGACAAGGACTGCCCCACCGGCAGCGGCGGAATTTTCCTGGACGCCGAGGGACAGAATAAGATTATCATCGTGCCGGGGGCCAACAGCAATGTGAGCTGCCGGGACATCGACAATATGCGGGAGGTGCTTAAGGGCGCCAAGGTGCTGGGAACCCAGTTCGAGGTACCCGCGGCCACTGTGGACTACGCGATCCGCACCGCCGCCTCCATGGGGGTTCGCACTCTCTTAGATCCGGCGCCGGTGACGGCCTTTGACGAGAGCCTTTACCCATTTATTTCCATCATCAAGCCCAACGAGTGCGAGGCCAGCGAGCTCACCGGGATCGCCGTGACGGACACCGAGTCCGCCGCCAGGGCCGGGGCGTGGTTCTTGGACAAGGGCGTGAGGGAGGCCGCAATCATCACCCTGGGCGAGAAGGGCGCGGTGCTTGTGACCCGGGAGAGCGTGAAACATTTCCCGGGACTGACTGTGAAGGCGGTGGACACCGGCGGGGCCGGGGACACCTTCGCGGGGGCCCTGCTTGCGGCCCTCAGCAGGGACTGGCCGTTAGAGAAGTCCATCCGCTACGCCCAGTGTGCGTCCGCCATCTGCGTGACCCGCACCGGCTCCTACTCCCTCACCCGCCAGGAGGAAGTGGACAAGCTGTTTCATGAGACCTATCCGGGCGAGACGCTCTGAGCGCCCGCCGGTTGATGCATGTAATGGTCCGTAGGCAAAGCCAGCGGGCGATTACGAGAAGGAGAGACATATGAACCGAGAAAAATTAATTCAGGCCGTGGACCACACGCTGCTGGCCCAGACCGCCACGTGGGAGGACATCCGCCAGCTGTGTGACGACGCGGTTCGCTACCACACCGCATCCGTGTGCATCCCGCCCTGCTATGTAAAGCGGGCAGCGGATTACCTGGAGGGGAGAATTCCGGTCTGCACGGTGATCGGGTTCCCCAACGGCTACCAGACCACCGCGGTCAAGTGCTTTGAGACCCGGGAGGCACTGGAGAACGGGGCGGCGGAGATCGACATGGTGATCAACATCGGCGACCTGCGCGCCGGAAATTACGAGGCCGTGGAGGCGGAGATCCGCCAGCTAAAGGAAATATGCGGGGATAAAATCCTCAAAGTGATCATTGAGACCTGCCTTCTCACCGAGGAGGAGAAGATAAAAATGTGTGAGATCGTCACCCGCTCGGGGGCGGATTTCATCAAGACGTCCACCGGCTTTTCAAAGGCCGGGGCCACCTTCGCGGACATTGCGCTGTTCGCAGAGCACGTGGGCCCCGGAGTGCGCATGAAGGCCGCCGGCGGAATCAGCTCCTTCGCGGACGCAGAGCACTTCATGGAATTGGGCGCCAGCCGCCTGGGAACCAGCCGGATTGTGAAGCTGGCCAAGGCGGAGGAGAAAGGTCAGTAAAGCGGCTGTCTCCCAGCGGCCGCGGTCCGGTGCCACGGACCAAATCTTAATCCATATCACCTACCTACCAAAGGCAGGGCCGCCCGGATGTGATCGCCGGGCGGCTCTGCCTGCGTTTTGCAGCGGACCTCGCCACGTGCGATCCCGTCTCCTGAGCGCCCCCACAAAAGAATTCTTGCAACATCCCACAAAAAGCTGTATACTGGATGGCATAAAAAATGCAGGAGAAGGGAACTTCTACTAATAGAAAAGAGGACGCTGTGATAAATTCTTACGTAGCGATTGATATTGAGACCACGGGGCTGGAGCCGAAAACCGACAAGATCACGGAGATTGCCGCTTTGAAGGTGGTGGACGGGAGCGTGGCCGGGCGGTATGTGACCCTCGTGAACCCGCGGCGCCCCCTGGGGGCAAAGATCGTGGAGCTGACCGGGATCACCGACGACATGCTGGCAGGTGCCCCGGGGATCGAGGAGGTGATAGATCCCCTCGTAGCGTTCTGCGGGGAGCTGCCGCTTCTGGGGCACAATATTCTGTTCGACTACGGCTTTCTGAAGCGGGCGGCCGTGAATCACGGCCTGGAGTTTGAGCGGGAGGGCATCGACACCCTGAATCTGTGCCGCGCGTTCATGCCGCCGGCGAACAAGAAAAATCTGGCAGCTGCCTGTGCATTCTACTGTGTCGAGCAGGTACAGGCCCACCGGGCGGAGGCGGACGCCGTCAGCGCACACCTGCTCTACCAGTGCATGCTGGCCCGCCACAGCGGGGAGAGGGAGGAGCTGTTCACTCCAAAATCCCTGATTTACAGGGCAAAAAGGGAGCAGCCGGCCACAAAAAGGCAAAAAGAATACTTGCAGGATTTAATAAAATGTCATAGAATAGACATAACTGTGCAGATTGAGTCCCTGAGCCGCAACGAGGCCTCCAGGATGATCGACCAGATTCTCTCACAGTACGGCAGAAAGGCAAAGATTAAAGAGGTGAATTTACGATGATTAACATGAGCGATCCCAAATTTAAAAAGATCATTTCCACCGCAATCGTGGTAGTGCTGGTTCTGGCCATGATCGTGCCGATGGCGCTTAGCGCACTGATGTATTAAGTTTTCAGAGGAGCAATTATGAAAAAAGGTGTATGGAAGAACGGCCTCGCTGCTGCGGCCCTGGGTATCGGGCTACTCGCGGCAATGCCGTCCATGGCGTTCGGCGCACAGGTGCTTCCGGAGGGACTGTACGTGGGCGAGCAGAGCTTGGGCGGCATGACCGAGGATGAAGCGGATGCGGCAGTGCAGGGGTATATCGACACCCTGACGGCGCTGCCGGTTACCGTAGATATAGATGGAACCACCGTGGGTACCACCACCGGAGAGCTGGGTCTCTCCTGGTCGAATCCCGACGTGGTGGAAGAGACCGCCGGCAAATACCAGTACGGAAGTCTGGTCCGCCAGTATATGGCGAGAAAGGACTTAGAACAGTCCCCCGTGAAAATTAATCTTGAAGTTCAGACCGATCCCGCCAAGGTAAAAGCATTTGTGGATGAGAAGTGCCAGGGATTTACCGCCCAGGCTAAGGACGCTGCGATCACCCGCGAGAACGGCCAGTTCGTGATCACGGACTCCGTTGTCGGCAAGGCGGTGGACGCTTCGGCCACGGAGAGCGCACTAAACGACGCGATCACCGGGGCGCTGGCGGACGGCGGCAAGAGCGAGATCCGTGTGACGGCGGCTGTGACTGAGGAACAGCCCCGGATCAAGACCGAGGATCTGGCGACCATCCAGGATGTTTTGGGCACATTTACAACCGATTTTTCCAGCAGCGGCGCGGCCCGCTCCACCAACCTGACGGTGGGAGCCGAGAAGATCAACGGCCACGTGCTGATGCCGGGTGAGACCCTGTCCGGCTACGAGTGTCTCCAGCCCTTTACCACGGCTAACGGCTACCGCTCGGCGGCGGCCTACGAGAACGGCCAGGTGGTGGACAGCATCGGAGGCGGCGTGTGCCAGATCGCGACGACTCTGTACAACATGGCGTTAAACGCGGAGCTGGAGATCACCCAGCGGCAGAACCATTCCATGATCGTCACCTACGTGAAGCCGTCTCAGGACGCAGCCATCGCGGGAACCTATAAGGACATCAAGATCACCAACAACTACAGCACGCCCATCTACGTGGAGGGCTACACCTCCGGGCGCAAGCTGACCTTCACGGTGTACGGCAAGGAGACCAGGCCTGAGAACCGCAAGGTGGAGTACGTCTCCGAGACGTTAGGCCGGACCGATCCGGGCGAGCCCCAGCAGATCGTGGACAACACGCTGCCGCCGGGCGCTCAGGTGAAGGTGCAGTCCTCCCACACCGGGCTTCGGTCCAGGCTGTGGAAGGTGGTCTATGTGGACGGGGTGGAGACCGAGCGCACACTTCTGCACACGGACACCTACAATGCCTCCAAGGCAATCTACCGGGTCGGCCCGGCAGTCCCCGTGACAGCGCCCGCCGAGACACCGGCCGAGACAGCGCCGCCGGAGACAACCGCAGAGCCTGTGACCGGCGTGAACGGTGGTCCCGGAGTGACACCCACGGCTCCGGCAGAGCCCGCGCCGTCAGGTGGTCCCGGTGTGGAGACACCCCAGCCGGAGGGCCCGCAATGAGGACGGCAGGATTAAACCTTAAGGAGGGCGTTCTGCGCGAGGGATCCATGTCCCTGGGCCAGGATCTGATCATGGCAGGCTTCGCGGGTCTTGAGGGCGCCGTGCGCATCGCTGTGCAGCGGCGCGCCGAGCTGGAGTGCAGATTCTGCACCGCATTCTTAAAACAGTTGGAGGTGCCGGATGGCCCCTCGCCCTTAGACTGGGCGAAGGAACATGCCGGCATACATATAACAGCTTATGAAGCAGTGGCAGAGGGCGGCGTTTTAGCTGCCCTCTGGAATTTATCAGGGACTTTTTGCGCGGGGATTGAGTTTGACCTGCGAAAAATCCCCATCCGGCAGATCACGGTGGAGGTGTGCGAGCTCTACGGCTTGAATCCCTACCGGCTGCTGTCAGGGGACGCATTCGTGGCGGCTTCGGACAACGGAGGCCGGGCGGTGGAGGCGCTTTCGCGCCTGGGAATCGAGGCTGCGGTCATCGGCCGCGTGATCCCCGGCACGGACCGTCGCATGAGCCACGGCGGGGAGATGGCCGGATATCTGGAGCGGCCCCAGCCCGATGAATATTACAGAGTCAGAAACGTAGAGTGAGATATAAAGGAATAGAATGGAGGAGAGAATTATGAGAGAACGTATACTTGCGGTTATTGAGAAAAACAGCAGAATCGATATCAAAGATCTGGCGATCCTGCTGGGAGAGAGTGAGGTGGCGGTGGCCAACGAGATCGCCGAGATGGAGAAGGAGCACATCATCTGCGGCTACCACACCCTGATCAACTGGGACAACACCAGCGACGAGAAGGTGGTTGCCCTGATCGAGGTGAAGGTGACCCCCCAGAGAGGCATGGGTTTTGACAAGATCGCGGAGCGCATCTACCAGTTCAGCGAGGTGGAGGCGGTCTACCTGATGAGCGGATCCTTCGACTTCACCGTGTTCATCGAGGGCAAGACCATGCGCCAGGTGGCACAGTTCGTGTCCGAGCGCCTGGCACCCATGGAGTCTGTTCTGAGCACGGCAACCCACTTTGTGCTGAAGAAGTACAAAGACCACGGCACCATCATCAGTGATCCGGTGCAGGATGAAAGGATGTTGATTACCCCATGAGAAATCCCTTATCAGATAAAATCGTACAGATCCCCCCGTCCGGGATCCGCAAATTCTTCGACATTGTGAGTGAGATGAAGGACGCCATCTCCCTGGGCGTTGGCGAGCCGGACTTCGACACGCCCTGGCATATCCGGGAGGAGGGAATCTACTCCCTGGAGAAGGGCCGCACCTTCTACACCTCCAACGCGGGCCTGCGCCCCCTGAAGGTGGAAATCTGTGAATACTTAAAGCGCCGCTGCGACGTGCTCTACGACCCGGACCATGAGGTGTTAGTCACCGTGGGCGGCAGCGAGGCCATCGACATTGCCCTGCGCGCCATGCTAAACCCCGGCGACGAGGTGCTGATCCCTCAGCCCAGCTACGTCTCCTACATGCCCTGTGTGGTTCTGGCGGACGGCGTCCCGGTGTTTATCGAGCTGGAGGAGAAGGATCAGTTCAAGCTGACCCCGGAGAAGCTCCTGGAGAAGATCACCGACAAGACCAAGATCCTGGTTCTGCCCTTCCCCAACAACCCCACCGGCGCCATCATGGAAAAAGAAGATCTGGAAGAAATTGCTAAAATTGTCATCGAGAAGGACCTCTTCGTCCTCTCCGACGAGATCTACTCTGAGCTCACCTACAAGCAGCGCCACGTGACCATCGCCTCATTCCCAGGAATGAAGGAGCGCACCGTGCTGATCAACGGCTTCTCGAAGGCGTACGCCATGACCGGCTGGCGCTTGGGCTATGCCTGCGCCCCCGCTGTGATCCTGGAGCAGATGCTGAAAATTCACCAGTACGCCATCATGTGCGCCCCCACCACCAGCCAGTATGCGGCCATCTCCGCCATGAAGAACGGCGACGGCGACGTGGCCATGATGCGCGAGTCCTACAACCAGCGGCGCCGCTATCTGCTGCACGCCTTTAAGGAGATGAACATCGACTGCTTTGAGCCTCTGGGGGCATTCTACACCTTCCCCAACATCAAGCGGTTCGGCATGAGCTCCGAGGACTTTGCCACCACCCTCCTAAAGGAGGAGAAGGTAGCCGTCGTCCCGGGCACCGCCTTCGGCGACAGCGGGGAGGGCTTTGTGCGAATCTCCTACGCATACTCCCTGGAGAGCTTAAAGGAGGCCTTAGGCCGCATCGACCGCTTCGTGAAGCGGCTGGACGGAAAGGCGTGACACTATGATGAACGTTGTACTTCTGGAGCCGGAAATGCCCGCCAACACGGGCAACATCGGCCGCACCTGCGTGGCCACCGACACCCGGCTCCATCTGATCGAACCGCTGGGCTTTAAGCTCAACGAGAAAGCCATAAAGCGCGCGGGCCTGGACTACTGGGACAAACTGGACGTCCGCGTCTACTCCGACTACCAGGACTTCCTGGCCAAGAACCCCGATGCCCTGGGCAAGCTCTACTTCGCCACCACCAAGGCCCGCCACGTCTACAGCGACGTCTCCTACGAGCCCGACTGCTACCTCATGTTCGGCAAAGAGAGCGCCGGCATCCCGGAGGAAATCCTGGTCGCCAACGAGTCCGCCTGCATCCGCATTCCCATGTGGGGCGACATCCGTTCCCTGAACCTGTCCAACTCCGTGGCGATCGTCCTCTACGAGGCCCTCCGCCAAAACCACTTTGGAGCCCTCTCCACCGAAGGCCATCTCCACCGCCTCCAGTGGCCCTCCGAGCAACTTTAATAAGTTTTCATCCCTTCGCAGGGCAGTTTGCGCGGCTTAGGGGGTGAAATGCAGCGATAAAGCTGGAAAATGGACTGTCTGCGCGCAGCGAGCTGTCCATTTTCCGGCTTTATTTATAGCTGTTTTAAACCGTAGCTGCACTTACAACCGAAACCAGCGTGCCGGCCCTCCCAAATCTTAACGGCAGCGACCACCTCCCCGCGTTCGCGACCTCTTGATTCGTGTTACCCGTTCCCGTTTAATGCTCATATTCTCACCCAACTCAACATACCCTAGAAGTAGCTGAAACGGCACTTCCCGTTTCGACTAGTTAGAGTGTGGAGGGGTTGAAATGAACGAGAAGTATGTGGAAGCGCTGGAGCAGTATGAACTGGAAATATTTTCTGTGCGAAAGGGGCGGGGAGCCTGGATCTGCGAGACGGAGGACGGCTGCAAGCTTTTAAAAGAGTACCGCGGCACAGTCAAACGTCTGGAGTTCGAGGACCAGGTGCTGGGCGCTCTGGACACAGGCAGCGCCCTTCGGACTGAGCGGTATGTGCGCAACCGGGAGGGTAGCCTCCTTTCCATGTCGGGCGACGGGACGCGCTATGTGTTAAAAGACTGGTTTCTGGATCGGGAATGCGACTTAAAGGACGGCCGCGAGATTCGCCTGGCCGCGGAGCGCCTTGCCATGCTGCATCAAGGCCTGCGCAAGATCCCATTTCAGGAAGAGTGGAATCTGGGTTCCATCCTGGTGGAGCCGCTGGAGATAGAATTGGAACGCCACAACCGGGAGCTGCAGCGGGCCCGGAACTATATACGGGGAAAACGCCGCAAGTCCGAGTTTGAGCTGTGCGTCATCGGCAACTACAGCATGTTCTACGAGCAGGCCGTCCAGGCCGTGGAGGGCCTAAAGGGCCTGTGGGAGGACACCAGAGCGGCCTCCCTGGACAGCACCGGCAGCACCGGCACAAAGCCGCTGTACCTCTGCCACGGGGACTTAGACCAGCATCACATGCTGATGGGGGACGGCTACACCGCGATCATCGAGTACAACCGCATGCACTTGGGCGTCCAGGCCATGGACCTATACCGCCTGATGCGCAAGGTGATGGAGAAGCACAGCTGGAATGTGGACCTGGGCCGCTCCATGCTGGAGGCCTACGAGCGCATCCTCTGCATGACCCGCAAGGAGCGCCGCTGTCTGTACTACATGTTCCTGTACCCGGAGAAATACTGGAAACAGATCAATTTTTACTTCAACGCCAACAAGGCGTGGATTCCCGCCCGCAATATTGAGAAGCTGCGCAGCTTGGAAGAGCAGCAGGCGTCCAGAAACCGGTTCCTGGAGCAGATCTTTGAGGGGTGAATTTGTACTTCCTTTTTCTGGTGGGGTATAGTATAATCTTAATCAGGAAATACCCAGCGGCTATGCTGAAAAAGAAGGGAGTATGATGCTATGAAGGACTACATGAAAATCTATGAAGAGTGGTTGAACAACCCCTACTTCGACGAGGCTACCAAAGAAGAACTTCGTGCAATTGCGGGCGATGAGAATGAAATCAAAGAGCGTTTCTATATGGATCTTGAATTCGGAACCGCCGGCCTGCGCGGTGTGATCGGCGCGGGCATCAACCGCATGAACATCTATGTGGTCAGAAGGGCGACTCAGGGCCTGGCTAACTACATAATCAAACAGGGCGGCGCCGACAAGGGCGTGGCCATCGCCTACGACTCCCGCCGCATGTCCCCGGAATTCGCAATGGAGGCGGCAATGACTCTGGCTGCCAACGGCATCAAGGCGTACAAGTTCGAGTCCCTGCGCCCCACCCCGGAGCTGTCCTTCGCGGTTCGCGAGCTGGGCTGTATCGCGGGAATCAACATCACCGCCAGCCACAATCCGCCGGAGTACAACGGTTATAAGGTATACTGGGAGGACGGCGCCCAGTTCACACCGCCCCACGACAAGGGCGTGACCGAGGAGGTTTTGGCAATTGAGGACCTCTCCACCGTCAAGACCACGGACGAGGCGTCCGCAACCGCAGCCGGCTTATACCAGGTGATCGGCGCGGACATCGACGACAAATACATCGCTCAGGTGAAGGCCCAGGTTGTGAACCAGCAGGCCATCGACGAGATGCAGGACCAGATCACCATCATCTACACCCCTCTTCACGGAACCGGCAACATCCCGGCCAGAAGAGTGATGAAGGAGCTGGGCTTCACTCACGTATACGTGGTTCCGGAGCAGGAGCTGCCCGACGGGGAATTCCCCACCGTCAGCTACCCGAACCCCGAGGCTGCTGAGGCCTTTGAGCTTGGATTAAAGCTCGCCAAGGAGAAGGACGCGGACCTGGTTCTGGCGACCGATCCCGACGCGGACCGTCTGGGCGTGTACGTGAAGGACACCAAGTCCGGCGAGTACATCCCGCTGACCGGCAACATGTCCGGCTCCCTGCTGTGCGAGTACGTTCTCAGCCAGAAGAAGGCCGCGGGCAAGATCCCGGCGGACGGCCAGGTAGTAAAATCCATCGTCTCCACCAACCTAATCGACGCGGTGGCGAAGGCTTACGGGGCAGAGCTGATCGAGGTTCTGACCGGCTTCAAGTGGATCGGCCAGCAGATCTTAAAGAACGAGCACACCGGCCATGGCACCTATCTGTTCGGCATGGAGGAGAGCTACGGCTGCCTGATCGGCACCTACGCCAGAGACAAGGACGCCATCTCCGCCACCGCAGCCCTCTGCGAGGCGGCTGCTTACTACAAGAAGCAGGGCAAGACACTCTGGGATGCCATGCTGGATATGTACGAGAAGTACGGCTACTACAAAGACGCCGTGAAGGCCATCGGCCTCTCCGGTATCGAGGGTCTGGCAAAGATCCAGGCGATCATGGAGAACCTGCGCCAGAACACCCCCACCGAGGTGGGCGGCTACAAGGTTCTGTCCGCGAGAGACTACAAGCTGGACACCATCAAGGATATGACCACCGGCGAGGTGAAGCCCACCGGCCTTCCTGCCTCCAACGTTCTGTACTACGATCTGAACGACGGCGCATGGATCTGCGTGAGACCGTCCGGCACAGAGCCCAAGATCAAGTTCTACTACGGAATCAAGGGCAGCTCCCTGGAGGATGCGGACGCTAAGGCCGCCGCTCTGGGCGAGGCGTTGATGGCGATTGTGAATGAGATGCTGTAAGTGATAACGAGATAAGATTTCGCAGGGCACTGCGGACGGGAACGTGAATGTGAATGGGTTCCTGTCCGCGGTGCTTTGCTTTTTGGGGGCCGCGTCAGCGCCCCATTGCGCTCAATAAAAACAGGGGCCGGATCCATGAAATATGAATCTGGCCCCTAAAATGTTATAGATGCTCAGCCAATGCGGACAGCTGCCGCCCCATACTCCGAACGCCGCCTTAACCTATCACTCCGAATCGCCATCCCCCATTTTTTCCTCCGTCGTCTCACTCCTCTTGCGCGCCGCACTCTCCCTCAGCTCCCGCAGCGCCTCGTTAAACCGAGAGGAGGAAGCCGACGGGTTTCCTTTTAGAAGGCTTCTCTTGTAAAAGCCCATGTGGGAGGAGAGCTGGCGGCGCTTTTCCGTTACAGCGGCCAGGCGCTGTGACAGCGCGGCCAGCCGTTCCCGGCGCTCCTGCTCGGCGGGCCAGACATCCTCGGCCACCGGAGTCCCCTTCCTGCTGCTGAGCTCGTTCAGCAGCCGCCCGGCCAGAGTGCGCGTTTCGCCGGTTTCGCCGCTCCTCTGCCCGGCTTCTTTTGCCCCGCGCTCATCAGGCGTCTGCTCGCTGTCGGTTTCCCCGCGCAGCCGTTCCGCCAGCGCGCTTGAAACCTTCGCGGCGGCATCCTCGGTGAAGGTGGACAGCCGCTCTGCGGTTCTCGCCACCTTGTCGGCGGTATCCTCCACCAGCTCGCCCATCCGCCCCGCCGTGTCCTCTACGATCTCGCTGAGGCGCGCGGCGCGGTCCTCCATCCGGCTGACCGTGGATTCGCTGAGCGCTCCGGCCTTGGCCGCAGCCTCCGACTTCAGCTGATCCAGGCGCAGCGCCGCCTCGTCCCTCACCTCGGCCACCCGCTGGGTGGTCTCGCTCTTGAGCAATGCCATCTGCACCTGGATATCGTCCAGCTCCGCCCGCATCTTGGTCATGGCGTCCAAAACCTTGGCCAGATCCAGAGCCGCCCGCACGGACTGCACGGCGTCTGCCGTGAACATGATGGTCACAGCGCCCACGGTGATCAGCGCCGGTATCGGGTGGAGCAGCAGAACCAGCCGTTCCACCGGCGGGTGAATCACTTCCGTGAGAAAAATTGTAAGAAATCCCCAGGCGATGGAGGAGCTCAGGCAGATATAGCCGTTTAAGTTGAAGCGCTGGTTGCTGTAATCCCAGTACTTCATCTTAAAAAGCCGTTCCATCGCCCATCCGGTGACATATTCCAGAATCGTCGCAGCCACCAGGCCGGAGATGTAGACCAGAAACAGATTGTGCTCCAGGGGCAGGGACACCCAGAGCATCATCACCGCCCCGGTCCCGTATAACGGCAGCATGGGTAGCCGCAGGAATCCGCGGTTCACAAACTGCCTCTGCTTGAGCGACACATAGGTGGACTCAAAAATCCACCCGAAAAAACAGTACACGTAAAAAATCAACAGCCATTGGTACCAGGTATAGGTATACATCCGCTCGTAAACGCCTTTCTTTTGAGTAATACTAATATAATAATAGGAAATGATGCATATTGCAAGGGGTGTCACCCAAAGCCGGAAATGTAATTATCTGCGGACTTTGTAAGCTGTCCATTTTAATTCAACAAAAAAAGAGGTGAAAGCATACCGTGTGGGATCACGGCGGGGTTTTGCTTTCGCCTCTTTTTTCCACTGGTTCTCGCCAGTGTGGGAATGGTAGGTATATTATAGTTTGTAAAAAGAAAATGTTGATAGGGGGGCCGGCTAAGGTTTTACCCCCAGCCGGTTGAGTATGAAAAAGCTTTCTTTGCTTTACATGTTTTATAATACCAGCCAAATGTGAGTAAAATGTGGACTTTCCATGAAAAAAGGATAAAAAGTATAAGAAAAGAATTAAGACTTAATATGTATTTTATGTGGATTCCGCATACATTCGGATTTAAAAAGTGGCCGGATCTGTGGCAAAGACACTTTGAGAATCCGTCTCCTAACTGGGTTTAGCACAAAATTGAACGCACATTTCCTGGAAAATAGGAATAGCAGATGGAATAAAGTGTAAAGATAAAACAGACGATTGGCCGTAAGACAAGTCAAGAGCCGCAGATCACAAGCCGAGCAGATAGCAACAAAAAACCGCCTTGCATCAGCAGCGGCGGGTCTATTTGATAGGGGGGCCGGACAACCTTTCGATTGTCCGGTATGAGTATGAAAAAGCTTTGTGATTTCAAGTAATCACTTGAAACAAAGGCCTTGCTCACCTCTCGGTGAACATGCTATTATAATAGGCCAGAATTGTGACGAAAGTATGTCTACACAATGAAAAAAACATAAAGAATATAAAAAACAAAAAAACCCTTTGAAAACTTTGCGATATTGTATATAATAGAAGCAATGCGAGAGGAGCAGAAACCGCAAAACCCCTTATTTTACAAGCAAATTCGAGGCTTTTCGCGGTTGCCGTATGACAAACAGAAGCAGCGCGTTCCGCGGAATACCGACCGGAGCGCTTACAGCAAGGAGGAAATAAACCGTATGTTTTCAATGATGTCTAATGATATCGGAATCGACCTGGGGACCGCCAGCATCCTGGTTTACATCAAGGGCAAGGGCGTTGTACTGAAAGAACCTTCCGTTGTCGCGATCGACCGCGACACCAACAAAATCATCACCTTCGGCGAGGAGGCCCGCCTGATGATCGGACGTACGCCCGGCAACATCGTGGCTGTCCGCCCGCTGCGCCAGGGCGTGATCTCCGACTACACCATCACGGAGAAGATGATCCGCTACTTTATCCGCAAGGCGGTTGGAAAAAAGACCCTGCGCAAGCCGAGAATCAGCGTTTGTATCCCCAGCGGCGCCACCGAGGTGGAGAAGAAAGCCGTTGAGGACGCGACCTACCAGGCAGGCGCCCGCGAGGTGTCCATCATCGAGGAGCCGGTCGCTGCGGCCATCGGCGCCGGAATCGATATCGGCAAGGCCTGCGGAAACATGATCGTGGATATCGGCGGCGGTACCGCGGATATCGCCGTGATCTCCCTCGGCGGCCCCGTTGTGAGCACCTCCATCAAGGTGGCAGGCGACGACTTCGACGAGGCGCTGGTCCGCTATATGCGCAAGAAGCACAACCTCTTAATCGGTGAGCGCACCGCTGAGGAGATCAAGATCAACGTGGGCGCCGCCTACCGCCGCCCCGAGGTGCTGACGATGGAGGTCAGAGGCCGTAACCTGGTGACCGGACTGCCGAAAACCATCGTGGTGACCTCCGACGAGACGCTGGAAGCCCTCCGCGAGCCCGCCATGCAGATCGTGGACGCCGTTCACAACGTGTTGGAGCGCACCCCGCCGGAGCTGGCGGCCGACATCTTCGACCGCGGCATCGTCATGACCGGAGGCGGCTCCCTGCTCAGCGGCCTGGACGCCCTGATCGAGGAGAAGACCGGCATCAGCACCATGATCGCCGAGGATCCGCTGACCGCTGTGGCTATCGGAACCGGTAAATTCATCGAGTTTACCCACGGCATGGGCCTGTCGATGGACGGCGGAGAGGATTACTGATCCGGGGACTGAAAGTGCATTATGGCAACAATCACAGGATTTATTGAGAAAATCAAGTTCCGCAACGAGGAGAACGGCTACACGGTCCTAAGCGTGACGGACAAGCACGACGGCGACGAGGTGGTCATGGTCGGAAACTTCGCCTATGTGGGCGAGGGCGACATGATCGAGGCCACGGGCCGGTTGACGGAACACCCCATATATGGTGAACAGCTGCAGGTGGAGAGCTACGAGATCAAGACTCCCGAGGACACGCTGTCCATGGAACGCTATCTAGGCTCCGGTGCCATAAAAGGCATCGGGGCCGCTTTGGCTGCTCGGATTGTTCGCCACTTTAAGGCCGACACCTTCCGGGTCATGGAGGAGGAGCCCGAGCGCCTGTCCGAGGTCAAGGGGATCAGCGAGAAGATGGCCATGGCCATCGCCGAGCAGGTGGAGGAGAAGAAGGACATGCGCCAGGCCATGATGTTCCTCCAGAACTATGGCATCTCCCTCAATCTGGCTGTGAAAATTTACCAGGAATATGGCCCGAAGCTCTACAGCATCATCAAAGAAAACCCCTACCGCCTGGCGGACGACATCCCGGGGGTGGGATTTAAGATGGCGGACGAGATCGCGGAGAAGGTCGGAATCTTCACGGACTCCGACTACCGCGTGAAGGCGGGCATGCTCTACACCCTCCTCCAGGCCGTTGGAAACGGACATACATACCTGCAGCTTTCGGAGTTGGTCCATAACGCCTCGGAGCTGCTGAAGGTGCCCCCCACGGCCATGGATAAGCATCTGATGGACATGCAGATGGAGAAGCGGCTGGTGGTGAAAAACACGCCGGACGGGCAGATCGTCTACGCCTCCCAGTATTACTACCTGGAGTTAAACACGGCCCGGATGCTCCACGACTTAAATATCCGCGGCGATATCCCGGAGGCGGAGATCAAGAGCCGCCTCCTAAAGGTGGAGCAGCAGGAATCCATCCAGTTGGACGGGCTTCAGGAGCAGGCGGTGTTGGAGGCGGTGAACAGCGGCCTTCTGATCGTTACCGGCGGCCCCGGAACCGGAAAAACCACCACCATCAACACCATCATCCGCTATTTTGAGATGGAGGGGATGGAAATTCTTCTGGCTGCGCCCACCGGCCGCGCCGCCAAGCGCATGACCGAGGCCACCGGCTGTGAGGCCAGGACCATCCACCGCATGCTGGAGCTGGTCCCGACGATGGCGGCCACCGCGCGTGATATTCCCGGCGCGCCGGGGACAAAGGCGGCCCAGTCCGCCATGGCCGGCATGCATTTTGAGCGCAACGAGGAGAATCCGCTCGACGCGGACGTTATCATAATAGACGAGATGTCCATGGTGGACATCCACCTGATGCATGCGCTTTTGCGGGCGGTTAACGTGGGGACCCGCCTGATCCTGGTGGGCGACGTGGACCAGCTGCCAAGCGTTGGGCCCGGCAACGTGCTCCGGGACATGATCGATTCCCAGTGCTTCAATGTGGTGAAGCTGACCCGGATCTTCCGCCAGGCGGCCCAGAGCGACATCATTGTGAACGCTCACCGGATCAACGAGGGACAGCCGGTGGACCTGGCCAAGCGCAGCAACGACTTTTTGTTCATCCGCAGGGAGAACCCGGACGCCATCATAAGCGCCATGATCACTCTGATCCAGAAAAAACTGCCCGGCTACGTGCACGCCCAGCCGAATGAAATCCAGGTCATGACGCCCATGCGCAAGGGGGCGCTTGGCGTGGAGCGCCTAAACCAGATCCTTCAGAGCTTCCTAAATCCGCCCGACAAGTCCAAGGCGGAGAAGGAGGTGGGCGGCACCGTCTACCGCGTGGGGGACAAGGTCATGCAGGTCAAGAACAACTATCAGATGGAGTGGGAGATCTGCAACCGCTACGGGATTCCCGTGGAGACCGGAAGCGGCGTGTTCAACGGGGATATGGGCGTTGTCCGTGAGATCAACGAGTACGCGGAGCTGTTGACCGTGGAGTTCGACGAGGGCAAGCGCGTGGAGTACAGCTTCAAGCAGCTGGAGGAGCTGGAGCTGGCCTACGCCATCACCATCCACAAGTCCCAGGGAAGCGAGTACCCGGCGGTGATCATCCCCATGTACAGCGGCCCGCGGATGCTCATGACCCGGAACCTGATCTACACCGCCGTCACACGCGCGCGCACCTGCGTGTGCCTGGTTGGCGTGCCGGAGGTGTTCGCCTCTATGGCGGCCAACTGCACGGAGCTGAAGCGGTACACGGGACTTAAGAGCCGGATCGGGGAGCTGTACGAGAGTCCGACGGAGACGTGATTTTCTTGACTTCCGGCACAGTGCGTGTCCGGGACGCTTTGGGAGGGCGGCAGTGGGAAAACTGAAGACAGGCACAATTTTACAATCGCTGGTCGATCTGCTGTACCCGCGCCGCTGCCCGGTGTGCGGGCGGATTGTGGTGCCAAAGGGGCGGTTCATCTGCCCGGACTGCGTGGGCGAGCTCTCCTGGGTGAGCCAGCCTGTCTGCAAGCGCTGCGGAAAGGAGCTGCCGGTGGACACCGCAGAGTACTGCCTCGACTGCACCCGGCATCCGCGCAGCTTTGAGGGCGGCCGCGCCCTCCTAAACTATAACCGGACGGCCTCCCGCTCCATGGCGCAGATCAAGTACAATAACCGGCGGGAATACCTGGACTTTTACGCCGAGGCCATGGCCCGCAGGCTGGGCCCGGCCATCCGCCGCATGAACGCCCAGGCGCTGGTCCCTGTGCCCGTCCACCCGTCGCGGATGAAGGTGAGAGGATTCAACCAGGCCGAGGAGCTGGCCCGCAGGCTGTCGAAAAAACTGGGGATCCCGGTGAACACCGGACTGCTCCGGCGCAACCGGAATACCATTCCCCAGAAGGACTTAAATCCCGCCCAGCGCCTGAAAAATTTGCAGGAGGCCTTCGTGGCGGTGCGCCCGCCGGCGGGGCTCGAATCGGTGATTTTGGTGGATGACATCTACACCACCGGGAGCACCGTGGAGGCGTGTGCGCGTGCGCTAAAGGGAGCGGGGATTGAGCGGGTTTATTTTCTGAGCATCTGCATCAGCGGGGGAAGATGACAGGAAATATTGAAATGAAGTGCGAAAAAAGGAGAATGAAAAATGGGACCTTACGATTATCAGGTGATGCAGATTGACGGCGATTACGCCCATTTAAAGAACCTGGATCGCCCCGGAGATGAGCGAAAGCTGGTGGCCAGAGCGCTTCTTCCGGCGGAAATTCAGGAGGGAAGCCGGCTTCATTATGAAAACTTCGAGTACACATTGATGTAAATCATTGTAAAAAGACCATATTTTTCCAGCCTAAATTCCGGCGAAAACCTGTAAAAATCGCGATTTTACTTGACAGTACGCGGTTATTATGGTACACTGTACGGGCGAATGGAAGAGCTTAGGTCTTTTTTTTATGCTCAAAAATAAGACTCTGAGCAAAATGTGAACTACGATAATATAAGTGGAGGTGGAAGTCGTGCGCACAAAGATCACACTGGCATGTACAGAATGCAAACAACGCAACTACAACATGACTAAGGATAAGAAAACTCATCCTGACCGTATGGAGACCAAGAAGTATTGCAGATTCTGCAAGAAGCATACGATGCACAAAGAAACGAAGTAATCCGGTTCAGTAAAGGACGTGAATGTTATGGGAGAAACAGCAGCCAACACTGCAGTAACCACAGAGAAAGCGGCCAAGGCTGAAAAACCCGATAAGGCGAAGAAGGCCAAAAAGGATCAGAAGCCCAGCTTCTTTAAAGGGTTGAAAACTGAGTACAAAAAAATCGTCTTTGCTGACAGACAGACCGTTACCAAGCAGACCATTGCCGTGGTAATCAGCTCTATTTTCTTAGGAGCGCTTATCATGTTCTTGGATATGATTATCAAGTTTGGTCTGGGATTTATCTTTTAATAAGGCGAGGGTGAATGTATGTCAGAAGCACATTGGTATGTAGTCCATACCTACTCAGGTTATGAGAACAAAGTCAAGGTTGACATTGAGAAGACGATCGAGAACAGAAACCTTCAGGACCAGATCTTAGAAGTTTCCGTGCCCATGCTTCCGGTTGTGGAGCTGAAGAACGGCGTGGAGAAGAAAGCTGATAAGAAAATGTTCCCGGGTTACGTGCTGATCCACATGGTCATGAACGACGATACGTGGTACGTGGTGCGGAATACCCGCGGTGTCACGGGCTTTGTAGGTCCGGGCTCCAAGCCGGTACCCCTGACAGATGAAGAGATGGCAGGGTTAGGCTTCCGACATGCGGATGTCGTCGTTGACTTTGAGGTTGGAGATACGGTAGTTGTAACAAACGGTGCATGGAAGGATACCGTCGGCGCCATCAAGGCGATCAACGATGGTAAGAAAACCGTCACGATCAACGTGGAAATGTTCGGTCGCGAGACACCGGTTGAACTTGGCTTCGCTGAAGTCAAGAAAATGTAACACATGGAATCAGTTGCTGCGGCGCAGCGGCTGGTGGGAGGGACATTCCCGACAATACCACAAAATTTTAGGAGGTGCCTAAGATGGCAAAGAAAGTAACTGGTTATATCAAATTACAGATTCCTGCGGGTAAGGCAACACCTGCACCGCCAGTTGGACCGGCTCTTGGTCAGCATGGTGTCAACATCGTACAGTTTACGAAGGAATTCAACGCTAGAACAGCAGATCAGGGTGATATGATCATCCCGGTTGTTATCACTGTATATGCGGACAGAAGCTTCAGCTTCATTACCAAAACTCCGCCGGCTGCCGTACTGCTCAAGAAGGCTTGCAACCTGAAGTCTGCTTCCGCAGTTCCGAACAAGACCAAGGTAGCCACCATCAGCAAGGCAGAATTACAGAAGATCGCAGAACTGAAAATGCCCGACTTAAATGCCGCGAGCGTTGAGGCTGCAATGAGCATGATCGCCGGTACTGCCAGAAGCATGGGAATCGTTGTAGAGGACTAATTTAAATTGCCCGGTGCATGCTTTGCGCAGATACCGGTATGTCCGCCATGCAAAATGATGGGATTAACAAGAAGACGTGGGAGGGAGATTCCCCGACAACACCACTAGGAGGTTATTTATAATGAAATCAGGTAAAAGATATGCAGAGGCTATTAAGAATGTAGACCGCACTGCACTCTATGATACTGCAGACGCTATCGCATTAGTGAAGAAGAATGCTTCTGCCAAATTTGACGAGACTGTAGAAGCTCATATCAGAACAGGCTGTGACGGACGTCACGCTGACCAGCAGATCCGTGGAGCCGTTGTGCTTCCGCACGGAACCGGTAAAGTAGTTCGTATCCTGGTATTCGCTAAGGGACCGAAGGCCGACGAGGCTCAGGCTGCAGGCGCAGATTACGTAGGCGCTGAGGAGCTGATCCCGAAGATCCAGAATGAGGGCTGGCTGGACTTTGATGTAGTTGTTGCTACTCCGGACATGATGGGCGTTGTAGGCCGTCTGGGCCGTGTACTGGGCCCGAAGGGCTTAATGCCGAACCCGAAAGCCGGAACCGTAACCATGGACGTTACCAAGGCAATCAACGATATCAAAGCTGGTAAGATCGAGTACAGACTTGACAAGACCAACATTATCCACGTGCCAGTAGGAAAAGCTTCTTTTACAGAGGAGCAGTTAGCCGACAACTTCCAGACGCTTATTGAAGCAATCATGAAGGCGAAGCCGAGCACCGTTAAGGGCGCTTACCTTAAGAGCGTTACCCTGACCTCTACCATGGGTCCTGGCGTAAAGCTGAACGTTGCGAAGCTGACCAACTAATTCGTGCTTGCGTATAATATTTTGAGATGAATTTTCATCTTGACATCCATCATATCGTATGATATGATACCTGAGTATTGAATGCCTAAGACAGCAGGTGCCGCAAGGCGTAAGGCGTAACCGCCTGCCGAGGAACGTACAAAACTCAAGCTTTTTTGTGATGAGATTTTGCAGACCTCTCTGTCTTTATGGCGGAGAGGTTTTTTCCATGCTATGACGGTTTTCAATGCGAAAATTTTATAAGGAGGTAAACCATTCATGGCAAAAGTTGAATTAAAACAGCCGATCGTGGACGAGATCAAGGGCGTACTCGATGGTGCGAAGGGTGCGGTTATCGTTGATTACCGTGGCCTGACGGTTGAGCAGGACACTCGTCTGCGCAAGCAGTTAAGAGAAGCCGGGGTGATCTACAAGGTATACAAGAATACCCTGATCAAGCGTGCTGCGGAAGGTACAGAGTTCGCTGCACTCGATCCCGATCTGGAAGGACCGACTGCTCTGGCTGTATCCAAGGAAGACGCAACCGCTCCTGCCAGAGTTCTGGCGAACTTCGCCAAGACCGCTGACAAGCTGGAGCTGAAGGCTTGTGTCGTAGAGGGAACTTACTATGATGCGAAGGGAACACAGGTAATCGCTACCATCCCGTCCAGAGAAGAGCTGCTGGGCAAGCTGCTCGGAAGCATCCAGTCCCCCATCACCAACTTTGCCCGCGTTATCAATCAGATCGCGGAGTCCAAGGGCGGCGCTGCCGAGGCGTAATTTTCTTAAATGCCGGCCGAACATTATCTGCCGCATGATATTAGAAAATGAAACGTTCAGCGGCCGAGAAGAGCTGAACGAACTATATTTTGGAAAAATCCAACGAATTTAAAATTATAACAGGAGGAACATAAAATGGCAAAGTTAACCACTGCAGAGTTTATCGAAGCTATCAAGGAATTATCCGTATTAGAACTGAACGAGTTAGTAAAGGCTTGTGAGGAAGAGTTTGGCGTATCCGCAGCAGCAGGTGTTGTTGTAGCAGCAGCAGGCGGCGCAGCAGCAGCTGAGGAAGAGAAGACCGAGTTCGACGTAGAGCTGACCGAGGTTGGCCCGAACAAGGTTAAGGTTATCAAGGTTGTACGTGAGGCTACCGGCCTGGGCCTGAAGGAAGCTAAGGAAGTAGTTGATTCCGCTCCGAAGGCTGTTAAGACCGCTGTTTCCAAGGAAGAGGCTGAGGATCTGAAGACCAAGTTAGAGGCTGAGGGCGCAAAGGTTACCCTGAAGTAATATCCTTCGGGTGTATTGCGTTTAAAGTGGAAACGCTTGACGAAAAATGAGAGACGGTTGCCGGGCTTTGAAAAAAGCTCGGGGGCCGTCTTTTTTGGTTGTTTGTTAATAAGGTTTTTTGGCAATCGGTGGGGTGGGATTTGTTT